>JAITWF010000158.1 GCA_031285415.1 Deferribacteraceae bacterium | reverse complement strand
CGATAATGTCTGCATTATCAACTTTGACAAAAAGCGTATGTTATTTGACAATGACGAGCTACGAAGAACCGCTATATTGGAGTATCTTGCCTGCGACCTAATGGCAATACACTCCCCCGATATTGCAAAGGTTAAGAGAGATGAGATAGTGCAGCTCATTGCGCATATAAACCCAAAATATTTAATGTTTTCCAACATTCGAGAGAACAGCAATCTCTTTAAATATCAGGAGCTACTCGACATCACACTCTTACGCTACTGCGACAGCGCAAAGGGGATCTGCCTATTCAGGAATAATCTCTACAACTACGGCATAGAGCACGGCTGCGATATAGAGATTAACTGCGAGATATCGGCAGAGGCAAACGAATTGGGCGAGCGAGATGTTATATTGAAGATGGTTAATAGAGGCGATATACCGCTATCAAATGTGGGCAATGCCCCTGTGCGATTATCGTATCACATCTATGGCGATAATCTTTCGTACATTGAGTTTAACAACCCTCGATATAGCCTGCCGTACGACCTGCACCCACACCACGAGATCGAGTTTAAGATGAAGATCGCAATACCTGAAACAGAGGGGAATGCATATATAAAATTTGACCTGATACAAGAGGGCGTCAGATGGTTCCATGCAAAGTGCAATATGTGTAAAATATAAGATTAAATATTAGTTGAGCGCAGGCGGACATGCGCCGACGTAGCGAATCCTAAAAGGAAGGGGAAGGTGGAAAGGGGAAACCTTGGTTGCCCCTTCCAGCCAGTTAATTCATCCACTTTTTCGAAAGATATCTTCTGCCAGAGAGCGTTACCTGACAGAAGAACGTTATATTCATCGCCCACCAGATCGCCGGCGCACCAAAGCCCAACACCACCCCAAAGATATACGCTACAGGCATGCGCACGATCCATAGCGAAAATACCGTATACTTCATAAGTGATCTAGTATCGCCAGCTCCAGCTAACGCACCGCTAAACATCAGATTCGCCGCCACAAACGGCTCCGACAACATCACTATATATAGGTAACGAATAATCTCCTTATGCACCAGCGGATCGATATTTCCCATAGCGTCTCGAGAGGCGATCAGATTTGCAATCGGCTCTGCCCCTGCAAGCACTGCGATAGTAAGCACAATTATTGTCGATACCCCGATAGCACCTGTAACAAGCCCGATAGTATATGCGTCGTCCGGCTTCTTCTCACCTAACAGATTGCCCACAAGCACCGCATTCGCCATATTAAAGGCAAAGGCTGGCATAAATATTATCGATTCTATGCGGATCCCTGCCGTCATCGCCGCCATAGTCTCTACGCTATTGACTGGCAACATCCCCACTATCGTATACAGTACCAATGAGGAGAACTGCCAGCTGAACGCCACCACTCCGCTCGGCCAGCTGATATTAAAGAGCTTCTTGCCTAACTCTTTAGAGAATTTTTTCTCACCTTTAGCAAGATTTCTGATAATTCTAAGCGCAAATAGGCACGCCCCAGTCCAGCAGATTGCGGTTGATAGAGGGATCCCATCTTTGCCGAGCGGCGTATAGAACACGAATATTATATTAAGTGCGACATTTGTTAGAGAGGCGACCATCAGGATCTTCATCGAAACACGCATAAGTTTGCATGCACGCATGATTCCGTTGAAGTGTATCATCATGTAATGAAAGAACATACCGATACAGTATATGCGCATAAAGTCTACTGCGTTCGCCTTTACAGACTCCTCGATATCCATATTAGCGATAAATGCAGGGGCGAGCGTCACTCCGATAATAGTCATCACGATAAAACATGCGCCAGCGATGAGTACAGAGGTATGTATTGCAGAGGGCAGCTCTTTATCCCTCTCTGCACTGCCAAATATACGAGATATCACCGCTATAGTGCCGATAGTGAGGGCATTTGCGACCACGGTGAGGATATAATAGGTCTGGTTCGCCATTCCAAGGGCTGCCTGCACCTCTTTGCCCAATAGACCAGCGATATATACGTCGGTCATATTCATGACGAAATCGAAAAACATTATTATCAACATCGGCCAAGTGATAGACCAGCTCTGCTCGATGAACTTTTTATATCTAAACATGTCTATAGAGATATTCCGATTTGCTGAATTTTGCAATATACAAAAGAGATATTTTGGAGTATATCGTTTATATAAAAAAGGAGTAATCGATAATATGGCATACGATCACGCTGTGATGTTTTATATTATATCACTGATGTTTTTACTGGTGAACTTCTACTTTAATAAACCGTTCTTGCAGCTGTTCACATATATCTTTGCAGCTCTGGCTATTGCGTCGAACGCCTTGCAGATCTTCTGGGATTGGCAGCATGCAGGGATAATGCACTTCTACGCACTAGAGGATGTGCTAATGCTCCTCTCTCTATCGATCGGTATCTTCTACCTAATATTGAGCTTACGATATAGAAAGCCTTATGTAGGCTTCTTCCTCCTCCCGATCGCTACGTGCGTAGGGATCGTGTCGCTCTTTCTCACCCCTCCGCCGATCCAATCATCTGTACTAGAGAATAGATGGCTATATATGCATATCCCCTTCGCCGTTATCGGTACGGCATTCTTCCTGACGGCCTTTGCAGCAGGGATAATGTACTTTGTGATGGAAAAGCAGTTGAAAGAGAAGAAGTTCGGGCGTATATTTGACAGATTCCCACCCCTTGCAGTGATCGACAGGGTAAATAATGGCGCACTGTACTTAGGCTTTGCCTTCTATACTGTGGCTATCTTCGCCTCCTCTGGCTGGGCAAGGTTTAAGTTTGATGACAGTGAAATACTTGATAGTGCAGGGTTTAAGATAAAGGTAGTTCTCTCGTTTGCCGCTTGGCTTGTGTTTGGTGCGATAATACTCATCAAGGGCAAGTTTGGAATGAATGCACGGCAGACGGCATTGGCGTCTGTAATAGGTTTTTTAAGCGTACTAGCCACATATATCGGCGTTGTTGTATTTATAGTAAGATAATGAGGGTATTGAAAAGATGCAACTTTCAGTATTAGGACTGAATCATAATACCGCCCCTGTAGAGGTTCGAGAGAAGATGGCGGTCTCTGCGGATGAACTGCCACAGATGTATAAACAGATCTTCTCAGACCCTAGGGTACATGAGGCTGTTATCCTCTCTACATGCAACCGTGTAGAGTATTATATAGTCACAGTCGAGCCGTGTGAGGAGGATGAGATCCTCTATATGATCGGTATCGGCTGTCAGGTGGGGGTGTCGCTACTGCGCAAACACTCCTATATTCACTGCGGCACCGACGCCGTCACCCATATGGTGCGTGTAGCGTCGGGGCTTGATAGCCTTGTATTAGGCGAACCGCAGATATTTGGGCAGGTGAAGGAGGCGTTTCGCAACGCTAAGAGAAATGGCGCAGTGCGTGCATATCTCAACCGTATGGAGCAGTTCGCCCTCAAAACCACTAAAAAAGTGCGCACCGACACAGGAATATCAGAGAATGCTGTATCGATAAGCTACGCCGCAGTCGATCTTGCGAAGAAGATCTTCGGCTCCCTCGATGGACATAGAGCGTTGATTATTGGAGCTGGCGAGATGTGCGAGCTGGCGGCAGAACACCTCGACGGCGCAGGTATCGGTCATATCACAGTTACAAACCGGACACTCTCAAAGGCAGAGGATCTGGCGTTACGATTCCTTGGCGATGCCGTTCCTTTCGATAAATTTCAAGATATACTTTCAGATGTAGATATAGTTATCAGCTCCACAGGCGCACCTACTGCGGTGGTATCGACCGAGATGGTGAAGAACGCCATGAAGAAGCGCAAACGTGCCTCGATGTTCTTTATCGATATCGCAGTACCTCGAGATATCGAGCAGGGGGTGGGCGATCTCGAAAACGTCTACCTATACGATATCGACGACCTCAAGCAGGTCGTGGAGGCAAACCGCAAAGAGCGAGAGAATGAAGCTGTGAAGGCGAGAGAGCTTATCAGTGGCGCAGTGGTTCGCTTTGAGCGCAGTATAGAGACACTAACGGCAGATCCGCTAATCGTTGGGATCCGAAACAAGGCGAAGAACGCTACTGGCGAAGAGCTAACACGCTTCTGCCGCAAACAGAAGATAGAGGATCCAGAGCAGATTGCACAGCTCACATATATGCTCGATTCCGCTATGAACAAGATGCTTCATATGCCGACGAAAAATATAAAGTCGTATATCGCCGACGACCGCAAGTATACTATGGCAGAGGCGATATCTCTGCTGTTTAATTTAAAGGAAAACCGATAATTCCGCCAAATTCCCCTTCGCTGGCGAAGGGGTACGCCGTAGGCGGGGGGTAGTGGTTGCAGAAGTAATCAATGCCCTTAACCCACTACCCCGTCAACTTGCTAACACAAGTTGCCACCCCTTCGCCAGCGAAGGGGAATATATTTTTTAGGAGATCTGATGAGTACCATTACAATAGCTACTAGAGGTTCAGCCTTAGCCTTATGGCAGGCAAACCACATTAAAAGTCTGATAGAGCAGAATAATCCAGGGATTGAAGTTCTTCTGAACATCATCAAAACCACTGGAGATAAGATACTAGATGTACCGCTAGCTAAGATCGGCGGCAAAGGTCTATTCGTAAAGGAGATCGAGACTGCGCTGCTCGCTAATGAGGCAGATCTGGCCGTTCACAGCATGAAAGATGTACCTGTAGAGCTACCAGCAGAGCTTGAGATCTACGCAAATCCATCTCCAGAGAAGCCAAACGACGCATTCCTATCGATAAAATATAATAGCATTAATGAACTGCCCGATGGTGCCGTAGTAGGCACATCATCTCTACGCCGCAAATTGCAGCTAAAGGCTATCAAACCTAATATACGCACCGAAGAGCTACGTGGCAACGTCAACACTCGCATACAGAAGATGGTTGATGGGCAGTACGACGCTATAATCCTTGCACAAGCTGGGTTAGAGCGACTAGAGCTTGTAGAGCACATAAAGCAGACGATCCCTGTAGATCTAATGCTTCCTGCTGTATGCCAAGGGGTACTCGGCATAGAGATTCGCAAGGGCGACACCAGAACTATGGAGATCATAAAGTGCCTGAAAGATCTCGAAAGCGAGAAGAGAGTTGCCGCAGAGAGAGCGTTCCTGACGAAGCTTGAGGGGGGCTGCCAAGCTCCTATCGCTTGCCACGCTGTAATCTCTGGCGACAAACTATCGATGACAGGCTACCTATCAGACCTTGAGGGGGAGACTGTTATCATGAAACGCCGTGAGGGGGCGTCTATAGACGCCGCAACTGTTGGCAGAATGCTAGCCGAGGATATACTCGCCGATGGCGGCGACAAGATCTTAAAAGCCATATATATATGAATGTACTCATAACCCGTACGGCGGAGCAGTCAGTTGACACTGTTAACCTTCTCTCCGCCGCTGGGCTATCCCCATACTGCCTACCGATGATTGAAATCGTGGCACAAACGCCCGATTTTAGCCATTCAAGCTACGACCTCTGTATCCTATCAAGCCCTGCGGCGGTTAAATATTTCTTACCACACTATAAACACCTCAAGATATGGAAGTTTATCGCTGTGGGCGCAAAGACTGCAGAAGCTCTCACCGCCGCCACAGGGGCGACCGATATCTTAGTGCCTGAAAAATTTTATATGGCAGATATTGCGGCGAAGTTAGATAAGTGGGATCTAGCAGGTTTAAAGGTGCTCTCGCCAGGGGCAGAGACTCGTGCTACCGATATGCACGCCTTCTTCGCCGAGCGAGGGGCAATATATGAAGCACCTACAACGTATCAGACTCTCCCTGTAAAATATGATGATAATTATGTTGGCAATTTTATTCACAGATATGATATAAATACGGTGACGTTCCTTTCGCCATCGGCAGCGAAGACGTTCTTTGATCAGACGGAGCTTGATAGTAGTGTGAAGATTGTAGCAATCGGCACCACTACAAAGGCAGTTATACCTGATCGATACAACGTCCTTATGCCTGAAACGCAGACTATGGAAGGGATAGTAAAACTCTTAAGGAGCTAACCGTGCTGAAAGAATTCAAAAAGTTTGCAATGCGTGGAAACGTAATGGACATGGCTGTAGGTATCATCATCGGTGCCTCATTCAGTAAGATCGTCGACTCCCTTGTGGCAGATATT
Organism: Deferribacteraceae bacterium; assembly: GCA_031285415.1. GTDB lineage: Bacteria > Chrysiogenota > Deferribacteres > Deferribacterales > JAISNW01 > JAITWF01. The sequence continues at coordinate 8,421 of JAITWF010000158.1, read as the reverse complement.
ATAATGCCGCCGATCGGCTTGGCACTTGGCAAAGTTGATTTTTCAAACCTATTTATCACGCTAAGAGAGGGGGCAACGCCAGCACCTTATGCCTCTGTAGCGGCGGCAAAGGCGGCTGGAGCCGTCACACTGAATGCTGGACTATTTATAAATACTATTATATCGTTCCTGATAGTGGCATTTGCTGTGTTTATGCTAATAAAGGGACTTAATAAGGTGTACGAATTAGGCGACAAACCTGCACCTGCGGCAGAGCCTACCACAAAGGAGTGTCCGTACTGCTTCTCTACGATTGCAATTAAAGCTACTCGATGTCCGAGCTGTACATCAGAAATTAAATAAGGGGTATATGCAATGTTTCCAATAGTAAGACCACGCAGACTAAGAGCCAACGATACAATTCGCCGCATGGTGCGAGAGACGAACCTCTCCGTAAACGATCTAATCTACCCACTCTTCGTGTGCGAGGGGGAGAATATAAAGAAGCAGATCGGCTCTATGCCTGGCGTCTACCAGATGAGCGTCGACGTTATCGTGAAGGAGTGTATCGAACTTGAGAAGCTCGGTATCCCCTCAATTATCCTCTTCGGAATCCCGAAACACAAAGATGAGATAGGCTCAGAGGCGTACAACGATAATGGAATCGTGCAGCAGGCGATCAGAGCTATCAAGCAGAACACTAAAAAGCTTATGGTGATGACCGATGTCTGCATGTGTGAATACACTAGCCATGGGCATTGCGGACTTATCGTAAATAACGATGTAGATAACGATGAAACGCTGAAACTCCTCTCTAAAGAGGCACTTTCGCACGCAAAAGCTGGGGCAGATATCGTGGCACCTAGCGATATGATGGATGGACGCATTGCGGCACTTCGCTCTACCCTCGATACAAACGGATTCAGCAATATTCCGATAATCAGCTACGCCGTTAAATATGCTTCATCATACTATGGGCCCTTCCGTGAGGCGGCAGAGTCGACCCCAACATTTGGCGACCGCAGAACGTACCAGATGGATCCAGCGAACAGGCTAGAGGCTCTCAAAGAGGCGGCTCTCGATATCGAAGAGGGGGCAGATATGATCATGGTGAAACCAGCCCTCGCCTACCTCGATATAATTCGTGATGTGCGTGAGCGCACCAATCTGCCAGTAGTTGCATACAACGTATCTGGCGAATATTCTATGATAATGGGCGCAATCGAAAGAGGTTGGGTCGATGGCGATAGAATAATCCCTGAAACACTCCTATCGATGAAGAGAGCTGGAAGCGACCTGATTATAACATATTTTGCAAAAGCTGTGGCAGAGGTTCTGTGATAAAGGGACTCTCGCAGCCTGCACACCGATGGCGGAATCATACGTTAACACCGATAGCCCTATCTCGCAGTAGTTCACCGCTAATAGGGCTTAACGACGAGCAGACACTGCTTGATCGCAACATAGAGCTATTCGTAAGTGGCAAACGTGCGCTAAACGTGCTTCTCTGGGGCGAAAAGGGGGCTGGCAAATCGACTATGGTGCGATCTCTTGCCTCCAAATATTCGCCTAAAGGGCTACGTATAATCGAGTTTTGCGACAACGACTTCTATACGATATACGACCTCTACGCCATGATACGGCAGTACGGCGGATTTAAGTTTATTATCTACTTCGACGATGTATCATTTGACGATAACGACGAGAAGTATCGCAACTTTAAATCGATCGTAGAGGGTGGATTGGAGGAGAAGCCTGCAAATGCACTCTTTATGGCAACCTCTAACCGCCGCCACCTGATCTCTGAGACTATACGAGACACATCGGATATCTACTCAAGGGACGATCAGAACGAAAGTGCATCGCTCTACGCCAGATTCGGACTATCGATAGGTTTCTATCCACTCACTAGAGAGCTCTATCTAGAGATTGCAGCTCACTATCTGCAAGGCTCGACATTCTCAGGCTGGGAGGAGGAGGCTATGGCGTTCGCCATCGAACGAGGCGGACGTAGCGGCAGAGTGGCGGAGCAGTTTGCGATATATAAGGAACTCACATGGAAACATTAGATTCAAAACATCACGATGAGATTGCGTCACTTATCAAGAAGATGCAATCGCCTATAAGCGAATATAGCTTTGCAAACCTATACCTATTTCGCCGCCAGCACGACTATAAGGTGCTTCGCAAGGGTGATTATACATTTCTTACTGCGATCACATACGACGGTACTCGCTATATTATGCCCTTTAACAAGATCGAGTCGATCGATAAAGCTATTTTAAAGGAGCTTATGAGCGAGGGGTACTGTCTATTCCCTGTGCCAGAATCAGATCTGGTGCACCTCCCTGAATCGGAATATAGATATGAGTTTAACGACGACGACTCCGATTACGTCTACACTCGCAACAAGATCGCCACATACCCTGGCAGAAACCTGCATAAGAAGCGCAATCTAATCAAGCAGTATCGCACACTTTACCAGTATGAGGATAAACCGTACTCCTGCGACAGAGCGTCGGACGCAAAGGTTGCATTGCAGAGGTGGTTTGATCTAGGTGGGCTGCCGATCGAGGATACCGACTATATCGCCTGCGTAGAGGCGATCGACCACTGCGAAGCGTTTGGGCTTGTGGGGCAGGTATATTACGCTGACGGCGAACCCTCAGGCTTCCTCCTCGGCGAAGAGCTGAACGATAATACATTCGTGATCCACTTCGCCAAAGGGGTAACAACCTTTAAGGGGATCTATGCACATATGTATAATAGCCTTGCAAACGCTCTGCCAGAGAAGTACGAGCTATTAAACTTTGAGCAGGATCTAGGTAAAGAGAGCCTCCGACAGGCGAAATCAACCTATCTCGTGGATAATATGCAGAGGAAGTATCGGGTGCATTTGAAATAATTTCCCCTTGAATTTACAGATATTTAGTATTATACCAGTGGTATATGGTAATAAATAATAGCACCGAACTTTTAGTTGAGTATATTAATGGGCTTCTGTTTTCGCTTGTATACGTTGAGGAGAACTTTCCATTCCCCATTGAATCCAATGTAACTTTGCGCAAGCAGGAGGCGTTGGATTATCTTATAAACGCCTCCGTTGTAGGCAATAAGAGTATCGGTTTCTTTCATAAACTTCCGCAGATCCCACTTGATAAACCGCTACGTGGCGGCTGTTTGCTCGTCAGTGCGTCGCTGCCGGATGGGATATCTGTGCCAACGTTCTTCTGTCGCAAGCCCGATAACGTCTTTGATATCTTTGCGAAAGCGCTAAAAACCTCTCTGGACACGAATATGCCAGTCCAGATTATCATATCACCTAACGCACTCAATAGCTACATAATGCAATCTATGCCTATCCCAAATCAGGATAGGGTTTCGCCATATATAAGCCCTGCAACCTTCGATATCAAGTGGGATTTTAAACTTATGCAGCAGAAACTTACCGCCGCATATGAAAACCTAACGCAAAGCACACCGTTCGTACTTTCTAGCGGTAGAGTTGTATTTGAGCAAGCTCAAGAGGAGTTTCCGCAATATATTATCCCTGTGGTCGAACAGGCGAAGAGCTTTAGTAACCTAAAAGAGATACACACCACGCACACCGATCTGCGCTTTTTGCAGGAAGTTATGCACAGACTGCGGCTTGATATCGCCGTTACAGCTGACATTGAGGCGGAGGAGCCGCAGACCAAAACCGTTCTCTGCCCAGGATGTCCGTTTGTAACGATCTTTTCCAATCTAGATCTTTCTGGGCATATGGTGCTGACGACTATCACCTGCCCAGCTGTTGAGAAGGTGTACCCAGTTCACGCCGTGACCTCCGTTGGGTATATGGGCGCAATGCATCGCAAGCTGAATAAACCAACCGTTTTTATTACAAACTTGAGCGAGATTAAACCGTTTAATATAAAACCGCACGGCAACGACTACTATATAGTGCTAGCCGATATCGACGAGAAGGGGCAATTTCCACTGGTGAATGCGCCATACAAGCTGAAAACGCTGAAAAGCTGTACTCTGCCGTATAGTTGCAATAATATTAAGCGGTATTCGAAGATAAAGGTTAATACAAAAAGCCTCACCGATGAATCGATCTTGAAGTGTATCGAGAAAACTCGCTGCCCTGCAATCTATTCATCAAAAACTGCGTTAGACGCTCATAGAGTGCTAAAGATAAACACCGCACTCTGCACAGGCTGCAAAAGCTGCGTGGTGAACTGCGAAACGAAGGCATTATCATGAACTATAATATAAAACTATGTGGCAGACGCTCAACCGAGGGAACTTTTGACAAGATTGCAAAACTCATAATCGAGAGTGCATCGATGTCTCACTACGTCGTAACGGTATACCCACGAATGGCATTGGCACCATACTCTACACTAATGCTCGAGTTTGATATAGTCGGTAGCTCCAAGAAGGATATCGTAACCGCTACGATCGACTGCGACAACGGATATATCGGCAGCCCTGTGGATATATACCTAAACCCAGATGTATTAGATATAGAGCGCACCGACGACCTATCACACTATTGGGGGATGGCTGGCACACTATTCAAGATAATTCCCGACCTTTCGCCAGCATACTTTACGAGCTATCTGCTTGATAATAAACAAAATAAAGAGCTTGCGCTCTTTAAACAGTACTCCCTTATCAGCCTTCCGCCACAGATGCAGGAGCTACTGACAGGGAAGAGGTAAAAAAGGGTGGGCAGACCCCACCCCTACTCTGCAAAATAACAGCTGAGTGCAGGCGAATTTACTTCGCCGTAACGAACCCCCGAAGGAAGGGGAAGGTGGAAAGGGGAAAACTTGGTTTCCCCTTCCAGTGTTTTATACTTTAAACCTTGCTGCCAACATACGTAGCTCTTCGGTCATGCTCTGTAGGTGATGGACAGTCTGCGTAACCTCTGTTACCGCCTTATTGCTCTCGTCGATACCCACGGCAACATTCTTAATCTCATTATTACTCCTCTCGATCATGCCGCACTGTTCATCAATCTTTCTTACCATAGTAACAGAGGAATCGTTGATCTGATTTACTAGATCTACGATCTGGCAGAAGAAATCTCCAGTTGTGGTAGAGCGTTCTACACCATCAGACACACTTGCTAGCGTCTCCTGCACCTCTTTAGAGGCGTTTTTCGGTATCGCCTTAACTCTGGTGGTAATCTCGGCGATCTTCAATGTGGACGACTGCGTACGCTCGGCAAGGAGACGTACCTCATCGGCAACAACGGCAAACCCACGTCCAGCCTCGCCAGCTCTAGCGGCCTCGATGGAAGCGTTCAGAGCCAACAGGTTAGTTTGCCCTGCTATATCATTGATAACATTAAGCATTTCATCTATCTCATTCGTTGCCTCTGCCAACGCTTCAATGGTGTTTGAGAGCGATTGCGCTCTAGATTCGATAACATTTATACTCTCCACTACCTGATGAAGATTATCTTGCCCTTCGCCAGTCTTAGAGTCCGCCTCGGTGATGATCGTTCGTGTATCGTTCAAGGTATCGCTTGCTTCATCGCTCACGCAACGGATCTCCTCCATGGCACTACTAACACCTTCGACCTGTGCCGACTGCTCATTAAATATCGTCGACAGCTCCTCCATGGTGGCAGCAAGCTCGTTATTGCTAGAGGCTACTGCGTCTGCCGATGCTTTCACCTGAGCGATGATCGTGCGTACATTTTCGATGAATGTATTAAAATAGCCTGCAAGTGTGCCTAATTCATCTTTCGAGTGTATATCGATCTTGCGCGTAAGGTCGCCATCGCCACTGGTCAGATTTGCCGCCATATCAATAAACTTATTTAGTGGGCACACAAGCACGATCCGTATCATAATAAAGATGATCGCAAGGAGGATTACCAAGAAAGCGACCATAAAGATCGTCGTTATTTTGGCTATTGCAGTGACATCGCTCGTCATCTCTGACTTTGGAAGTGTGCCTATAACAAGCCAATCCCACTCTGGATAATGCTCAAAGACTGCGATCTTATCTACAGTTTCGCTACCCTCTAGCCATTTATACTCCAAGACTCCACTCTTCTGCTTAGCTATCTCTTGGCTAAATAGCATACCGTCGGCTGCGGCAAGATCCCAAATACTCTTCCCCTTTAAAGATGGGTGAACGATCAATAGCCCCTTTCCTGCACTGCCAGATGGAGGGTTCTCCCCCTGCATAACATATAGATAGCCGCTATCACCCAACTTTACCTTTTCGAGAGCAGCTGAAAGTGCCTCTACAGAGGCGTTAAACTCTACGCCGACGAAGTATATCCCTACAACTTCACTATTCTGTACCATTGGTATATATCGGGTACTATACTGGCGACCAAATAGCATTGCAACGCCCTCATAATTCCTTCCACCCTGTACAGCTGTAAGCGCAGCACCTGCTGCAAGGGGGGTGCCGACAGCTCTCTTGCCATTAGCATCCAAAAGAGTGGTGCCAGCTCTGATAAATGAACCATCATCAGCCCTTACAAATAGCGTCATATCAGCCTTTGCATAACGTTTGAACTCATCAAGCTCGTCGTTCATGTTGGTGCGTCCATTGTAGGTGAGGCGTGGAATACGATAATCACCCACAGTCATCGTTGCATCTGGATCGATCTCTAAATTATCGCTAAATACTGCAAGAGCTGTAGCAGCCGCAGTATTCAGACTATTGTCTAAAGCTTTGGCAGTCAACTCGATCATGTGCAGAGCGGTGTTCATCTGATCCTTATTCGACTGAGTTAGATTGCTATAAAAGGCACCAGTGGTACGGTTTATAATAAGGAATGTAAGGATTACAAACACCACCAGCATGCTACCGCCGATTACCATTAAGAGCTTTGTGCTTAAACCTAGCTTTTTCATATCATCATCTCACAAAAAGTATTAAACCTCGCCAAAATACGTCATTAGCAAAGATTCGTCGGCAGAGGTGCCGATCTCTAAAATATATATTATTCACAAAATGTGCAAGTTATTTCTGTGGATCATAAAATATCCCGATTTGAGGTTTACTTTTTACAACTAATAGTATACTTTTATAAAAGTCATTATATTAGATGCAATACTAGGCGGCTTTTTAAAATTAAACCGCAGTGTACATAGACGTACATGAGGATTTAGTTTTAAAAAATAACGACGTAGTACGCTAATATAATGACTTTTAACAGGAGTAATTGATTGTTCAAACTAAACGCAGGGAAGAGGTAGCTAAAGTCCGCCGTGAAAGTATAATAGATGCAGCAGAGCGAGTATTCTTTCGAAAGGGGTATCGCCACGCCACAGTAGATGAGATCGTGAAGGAGGCGGAGTACTCAAAGCGCACAGTCTATAGCTATGTCAACAGTAAAGAGTCAATGTACGACGCTGTAGCACTGCGAGCGCTTGCAAAGCAATATGAGTATATGAGCAGAGATGTAAAGGGGATTGACGCACTGAGTGACATGAAAAATGTCCTTAAAAATGCAGTAGACTTCGCACTTTTTTGCCCTGGATATACACATATACTTATCAACTATCACGTTCGTGCAAAGGCATCCCCTGATAGCATTTTAAGAGAGGTATATGATAACGATGGCAAAGTATTTGGGATCTTGTTAGATATACTTGAGAGAGGGGTACAAGAGGGGGTATTTCGCAAAGATAAAGATGCAAAATTTTTGGGAATGTATCTATCCAGCACCTTTGTCGGCATTGTCGATATGCTCACACATAAAAAGCACTACATGGAGATCAGCACTGGGGTCACTCCCGAGCAATATATGCAAAACATGCTAGATATGACGATCGATGCACTACTTGCAAAGTAGGGGGAAAACAGATCAACACTCCCCCCTTGAGGGGGAGTCGAAGCGTTAGCTTCGGTGGGGGGTTATTCTCTGCAACCCCTCCCTGAAAAAATATTTATTTTTTCGACCCTCCCTCAAGGGGAGGGTGGTCTGGTATCATTTTATAACACCTTCGCCAAAAACTCCTTCAATCGTGGGTTTTTCGGCGCACTAAAGAACTCATCTGGTTTTGCCTGCTCTACGATAAGCCCATTATCCATAAAGAGTACCCTTGTGGCGATCTCACGAGCAAAGCCCATCTCGTGCGTAACGATCGCCATCGTCATCCCCTCGTGGGCAAGCTCTCGCATAAGCTCAAGCACCTCCCCCACCATCTCTGGATCGAGTGCCGACGTCGGTTCGTCGAAGAGCATAACATCTGGATTCATCGCAAGCGCACGCACGATCGCCACCCTCTGCTGCTGCCCCCCTGAAAGTTGGCGAGGATACGCCTTAGCCTTGCTCTCTAGCCCGATCCTCTTTAGAAGCGCAATAGCTGTGCTATCCGCCTCCTCCTGACTCTTCATGCCAAGCGTAACGGGGGCAAGGGTGATATTCTTCATAATATCTAGGTGAGGAAATAGATTAAACTGCTGAAACACCATCCC
>JAITWF010000097.1 GCA_031285415.1 Deferribacteraceae bacterium | reverse complement strand
GCGATATATCATAAAACTTTTCAAATATCACCTTTAAAAGGTTGATGCTTGCAAGTGAATCCGCTGTGCGAAAGACCTTCTTGCCATCCAACTGCTCGATAGGATAATCTGAAAACAAGATCACACTCTGCACCTTTCTATTGGCGCATATTCCGGTGGAGGGGAGGATATAGTAGCTATCGGGCTTATTGAGGTATTCAAAGCTTGAAACTGGGCTTGCGTCCAGCTCTCCAGCTCGCAGTTTACTGTTTAAGAACGACGGCACCCCTTTAATAAATTCGTAGTCGGGATTCTGCTCTAGATTCCAGAAGATCGGAAAGATATTGGCGTAGTTCATATATCCTAGCTTTATCATCGGGCTACCTCCAGTGAGATCGCCATGCCGACCTCTCCATATGTGGCAAATACTGCTATGGCGTTGCCGTTATTTATATAGCATGTGAAATTTGTTTGAGTTACAGACGTTCTGGCGCACTCCTCGAAGTGATCTTTCATGTCGATCCGCTGGCTGGAGGGGAATACGTATAGATCTACTGGGGCGTCGGCAGTGAGCTTGATCGTGACGTTTTCGCCATCGTCAAGCACTTGCGGAGTGGTGAACCAGAGCTGTCCTGCCGCCAGACGAACCTTTTCGTTCATTATAGTGACATGCTCCACCTGCTTCGGTAGATACGAGCTATCGGTACCCTCTGTGGGGATACTATCGACCTTTATGAAGAATAGGAGCGCAACGCCCACAATACTTAATGCAATTATGGCGTAAAGTAGTTTGAATAACATTCCGATATCTTAGAAAAAACGATAGCGGAACGCAATCAAAATAATATGCTTGATAACTTTCATATTAAATGTTAAATATTATTTAGTGTAATACTAAAGGTGTGTGTATGAATACGATAAAAAAGTTACGGATCGAGTTAGAGTTAACGCAAAAGGAGTTTGCCACCCGATTAGGGGTGACGTCGCACAGCGTGCAGAATTGGGAGAATGGACGCAGCTATCCATCCCACAGCACGATCGAGCATATAAGCCGTATATTTAAGGTGAGTAAAAATTCACTACTAATGGATAATGATGAGCCGATTGTAAGCCACGATAATGATAGCGAGTTTGCAGATCTATCAGAGAGTGTTGCGAAGCACTTTGGTATCTCTAAGGTGGAGATCGTCAAGATGAAGGGCGATAGCATGGAGCCGAAATACGCCAACGGCGATATGCTCTTTGTAGATCGTGACGATAATAAGTTCACCTCCGAGGGGATTTACGCAATCGTGTATATGGGGACGCTAGTGGTGAAATGTCTGCAACGAATTCAGAACGGTGTGCGTATTCGTGCATATAATAAACAGCTCTACGACGATATAGATATGTCCTCCGAGCGTTTTGCACAGGATGATATAGTGATCGTCGGCAAGGTTAAAGGGGCGATAACCCTCAACTAAATAGCACTAAACTATTTTTGGTTTACACTAAGCCTATAATTTTGTACGCTATCCATTAAGGAGATACGCTATGAATATAGGTGGATATATGTCTGGCACAGCGGAGTGCGAATTCCCCTCCGTCAAGATCCCAAGATGGATCAGTGAAATGCCAAAGGAGATTCAGCCGTATATACGGCAGGAGTACTATGTAAACCCACAGCAGGCAGAGCTTTTTGCCGATTGTAAAAGCTACGATGATGTTCGTGCCTGCCGCCGAGGTCTCTCGCATATCTATAGGCTACCGCAATCGAGGGAGCTAGAGCTAGATTTTGAGATGGAGAGATTTTTATCGGAGGTTGAGAGATGATCAGTAAATATATATCGGTGAGTATTGCGGCAAGACGGCTGGGAGTCTCATCGAAGACGATTCGTAGGTATATCGAGCAGGGGGATCTCGTTGCGATCAACGTGTCTACAGGGATTCGCCCTACATATAATATCGCCGAGCCAGAGTTCGAGCGATTTTTAGATTCAAGAAATACTTCATCTTTAAAGGATAGACTGTATTGACTTAATTGCTGTTTTTGTATACCTTTAATAATATGAAGAGGTATATATGAAACACGCACACATGGCGCGGGTGGTTTGTACTATTGGACCATCCACGCAGACTCCAGAAAAGATTGAAGCTTTGATAAAAAATGGCATGAACGTCGCTCGGTTGAACTTCTCGCACGGCACTCATGAATCTCACAGAGAGATTATACATAGCGTCCGCACTATCGCCAAAAAGCTTGGCGCACATGTGGGTATACTGCAAGATCTATGCGGCCCTAAGATACGCCTTGGCATGTTGCCAGAGAGCGGCGTGCCGCTTGTAAATGGTGGAGAGATCCGCCTTCGCAGCCACGGCGAATATACTGAGGGCGTTCTGCCAGTAGTTTACGATAACATCGAGAGAGATGTTCGTGCAGGGGAGCCGATCCTCCTCGCCGATGGCCTGATGGAGCTAGAGGCGGTGCGCATTGAGGGGACAGAGGTCGTCTGCAAGGTCGTAAATGGCGGCACTGCATACTCTCGCAAAGGGGTAAACTTCCCTAAATCAAGCCTTAGTATCGCTGCATTTTCCGAGAAAGATAGAGCAGATTTTGAGATGGGATTAGCCGAAGAGGTCGATTTTGTGGCTCTTTCATTCGTAAGAGACGCAGCAGACCTAGGCGAGATCCTCCTTATGATCGAGGAATCGCCCCATAAACCGAAGTTAATCGCTAAGATCGAGAAGCAGCAGGCGGTGGATAATATCCATCGTATATTAGAGTATACCGATGGCGTAATGGTGGCTAGGGGCGACCTTGGCGTAGAGGTGCCGCTTGAGAGGGTGCCGATTATACAGAAAAATGTGATACGTGCCGCCAAAGATATGGGCAAGATCGTAATCACAGCCACACAGATGCTTGCAAGCATGGTCTCTAGCCCACGTCCAACCAGAGGGGAGACCTCCGATGTAGCAAATGCAATACTCGACGGCACCGATGCTGTTATGTTATCCGATGAAACCGCTAGCGGCAACTATCCTGTAGAGGCTTGCGCAATGCTTGCCAATATCGCCTCCGCTACAGAGCCGTATATGACGAATATCCTCGCTAAAAACAAGGTGGGCGTGAATATTGCTCCATCGATATCGCTTGCGGTGGGCAGAGCGGCTGGCTGGCTGGCGGCTGGCTGGCGGGCGCTGCCTCCCCTAACTTGTTGCCACAATCCTCGCAAAAAATAGCGCCGTCTTCAACTCGCGCACCGCAATTTCCACAAAACATAATTTCCTCCGACCCATTAGGTTTATTGGTTGCATTTAATAAACATATCCCCTTATGTGTAATCTTACAGTCTAGCGATGACTCTCGTCAACAA
>JAITWF010000038.1 GCA_031285415.1 Deferribacteraceae bacterium | reverse complement strand
ATCACCGTTGCCCCGTTATAGCTGGGGTTATTCATAGGGAAGCTCTTATCAGCTCTCTCATCCTCAAAGGCGTGATCGCCTAAGCCATCGAAAGTGACGCAGATTAGAAAGCGTGACGGAATTATCCTGTCGGTGTCGATGTCGTCTATTGGTAGTGGTAGCACACTACCCTGTATGTTCTTAATTGGTTCCATCTATATATCTCCTTAAATACTAAATACCACCCTCCCCTTGAGGGAGGGTCGAAGGCTCTGCCTTCGGGGAGGGGTCAACCCCCCACCGAATCGGACAGTGTCCTCTTCGACTCCCCCTCAAGGGGGGAGTGTTAAAAGTTTTTTTACATATATTTGCGTGGATCAGCGACGCAACCTTCTAACGCCGACGCCGCTGCTGTAATCGGGCTTGCAAGGATCGTGCGCCCTGTAGCGGATCCCTGTCTCCCCTTAAAGTTTCTATTCGAGGTAGAGACTGATAGCTCATCCCCCTTCAATCTATCCTCATTCATCGCAAGGCACATCGAGCAGCCCGGCTCTCGCCAGTCGAACCCTGCCGCTATAAAGATCTTATCAAGCCCCTCCGCCTCCGCCTGTTTTTTAACAAGGGTAGAGCCTGGCACCACTAGCGTGCGTACAGTTGGGGACACTTTGCGCCCCTTCACGATAGCCGCCGCCGCACGCAAATCCTCGATACGCCCATTCGTACAGCTTCCGATAAAGACTACATCCACCTTTTTGCCCAATATATCGGCACCAGGCGTCATCTGCATATATTCGATAGCCTCTTTTTCCAGCTCTGTAGATGGAGTTGGCACTTTGCCATCTATAGGTATTACCATCGCAGGCGTGATCCCCCACGATACAGTCGGTTTCAAATTCGTTACGTCGAATACAGATTCAGCGTCGAATGTAGCGTCGGAATCCGAGGCAACACTTTTCCAGTACGCTAATTCTTTATCCCATTCGGCACCTTTAGGCGAGTATTCAAGCCCTTTAAGGTATTCAAAGGTGGTCTCATCTGGGTTTACATAGCCCACACGTGCGCCCCCCTCGATCGCCATATTACACACCGTCATCCGCTCCTCCATCGACATACCTCGGATCACGTCGCCGTCAAACTCGTATGCGTAGCCGATTCCGCCATTAACGCCTAATTCGCCGATAATGTGCAGAATAACATCTTTCGCCGTTACCCCTTTGGCACGTGTACCGTTCACCAATATGCGTTTAACTTTGAGCGGAGAAACGCCCATAGTCTGCGTAGCAAGCACATCTCGCACCTGCGAAGAGCCTATTCCGAAAGCGATTGCGCCGAAAGCACCGTGCGTAGCTGTATGAGAGTCGCCACAGGCAACTGTCATCCCTGGGCGGATAATCCCCTGCTCTGGCATTATGATATGGATTACGCCATAGTTTTCAGTGTATCCAAAGAATTTTATCTTAGATGATGTTGTATTTTTCTCGATAGCGTCGAGCATCTCCTCTGCTAAGTTATCCTTTAGCGGACGAGCGATCTTGCACGTCGGGATGATATGATCGCATGTAGCGAATGTGCGCTCTGGGTGCGCCACCGTCAGGTTTAGCTCACGTAGGAAGGCAAACGCCTGTGGGCTTGTGACCTCATGAAGGATATGTGTGCCGATAAAGAGCTGCGTCTGCCCATTATCGAGAGTGGCTACGGCGTGCTTATTCCACACCTTCTGGTAAAGATTCTGTCCATTTTTTTGCATTTAAGCACCTACTATAGAAAAGTTAGAAATTATATTACAGTTTTTTATTTGTGTAAAGCCTCGTATTCGCTCAACCGATCTCGCAGCACCGTCGTCTCCTTCTCTAGCTCCACAAGGCGGTCGATTATGCAGCGAACGGCGTTTGCCATCGGGTCTGGCAGCTGATCGTGTTTTAAGTCAGAGGCTTGGCTCTGTGCGCTAACGATAGCGGCAGGGATCCCCACCACGGTAGTCTCACTCGGCACCTCTTTAACAACAACGGAGTTTGCCCCTATCCGAGCGTGCGCACCGACGGTAAAGGGACCTAAAACCTTCGCCCCTGCACCGATTACAGCACCCTCCTCTATAGTTGGGTGGCGTTTCTTCTTCTGGAGGCTCACTCCACCTAGCGTCACCCCATGATAGAGCGTCACATCGTCGCCGATCTCGGCGGTCTCCCCTATCACAACGCCCATACCGTGATCTATAAATACTCGTTTGCCGATCTTTGCGCCAGGGTGGATCTCTATCCCTGTCAGGAATCTAGCGAACTGCGAGGTCATGCGCCCCAATAGATAGAAACCTTTCCCCCATAGCCAGTGCGCAATGCGGTATAGAAGGACCGCATGAAGCCCAGGATAGCACAGAAGCACCTCTAGCTTGCTCCTAGCGGCTGGGTCTCTATCGAAAATTGTGCGGATCTCCTCACGTATGTAGCCAATAAAGCTCATTATAAACCTTCCTCCCCAAACTCCCCTTCGCTGGCGAAGGGGTACGCCCATAGGGCGGGGGGTAGTGGTTGCAGGTGGCAAGACTTTATGCACTTAACCCACTACCCCGTCATATTGCTACGCAATCTGCCACCCCTTCGCCAGCGAAGGGGAATTTGAACGGCAAGGATAGCGAGTTTATTAAAACAACTTCTTCGATCCCCTAAATGATCTCTCTGCATCCCTCTGCATATCCTTATCTTTCAGCGACTGCCGCTTATCATGCAGCTTCTTACCCTTCGCAAGCCCGATCGCCAGCTTCACCCTACGCCCCTTCAGATACACTCGCAACGGCACTATCGCAAGCCCCTGCTCCTTCACCTTGCCAGCCAGATACTTTAGCTCTCGCCTATTCAGTAGTAGCTTTCTAGTGCGTAAAGGGTCGTGATTATTGATATTCCCCTGCTCGTATGGGGAGATATGCCCATTTATAAGGAAAGCCTCCTCATGAAGGATCTTCACATGAGACTCTCTGATATTGATATGCCCAGCCTTGACAGACTTTACCTCTGTACCGTGTAGCACAAGCCCAGCCTCATACTCCTCGAGGATCTCAAATTCATGAAAAGCTTTTTTATTGTTTGATATATTCATAGTAGTACCATAAGTTTCTTTGTATATTCATGTTTAGGCGACCGCATAACAGCTTCAACTTCGCCATCCTCAACGATCTCACCTGCGTACATTACCACGACTCTATCGCAAAGCCACGATACAACAGATAGATCGTGAGAGATAAAGATATACGTAATTCCACGCCCCTTCAACTCTGCGAGCAGATTCAATATCTGCGCCTGCACCGATACATCTAGCCCCGATACAGGCTCATCCGCAATTATCACCTCTGGTTCGAGTGCAAGCGATCTAGCGATCGACACTCGCTGCTTCTGCCCACCTGAAAGCTCCACTGGATAACGGTCTAGATAATCCTCCGACAATCCAACCATCTCCATCAGCCTTACCGACTCATTATAGATCTCCCTCCTGCCACTATAGCGCATAGAGAGAAGATCGTACAGCACAGATTTCACCCTCAACCGTGGGTTCAGGCTTTGATCTGGATTTTGAAAGACCATCTGCACATTTTTTCGATACTCTGCCGCCTCTTTATACGGCACGCCCTTATAAAGAACCTCCCCCTGCTCTGGAGAGATAATGCCAGCGAGGATCTTTGCCAATGTAGTTTTGCCGCACCCCGACTGCCCCACGATACCGATACTCTCCCCCTCTTTGAGCGTTAAGGAGACGTTGTTTACAGCTAAAAAGCTTGTATCAGAGCTATTAAATACACCCTCATAGGTGTTGTATCTTTTAGAGACGTTGACGGCGGCAAGCATATTAAAACCCTTCGCCCTCGTCGAATCCCATTCGAAGATTAAAGCACTGCACCGCCTGCGCACTCGCCCCCTTCATCAGGTTGTCAAGCGCACTCACGATAATAACCTTATCCCCCTTTGTATAGCATGCTATATCCACATATGGGGTATTCGCCACATACTTCATCGCTGGGATATTATCTGTACGCA
>JAITWF010000161.1 GCA_031285415.1 Deferribacteraceae bacterium | reverse complement strand
ATTCACCGCACGTGTAGCGGAAGGGGTCATTTATGAATAGCCGTGTCCTTCTTATCGACGATAGCAGCACAATTCACAAGATCGTAGACCTTACTATAGACAAGGGGCGTTTTGCATTTTCTAGCGCATACACGTCGGAGGAGGGGCTGACTCTCGCCCGAGTGGAGAAGCCCGATATTATACTAGTGAACAACAAGCTATTCGGCGATGATCCGCTCGAATATGTATCGGAGCTTCGCAGAGGCAATGAGAATGTTGGAATAATCCTTCTCGTCGGGGCGTATGAGGAGTTTCTGGAGACAGAGCTTGCAAACCTCGATATACAAGATTATCTCGTGAAGCCGTTCAATGCAGCAACGTTGAACCACGCCCTTAAGATGATAGCAGAGCCAGCGGTGGCAGCAGTTGCACTTGCAGAATCTGTAGCCGCTGACGACAATATATTAACGGTACCAGATGTCGATCAGGCAAAACTCGAATCCGCCCACCCGATCGAGGTGGATGAGGTGCGAGATGAAGAGCTGGAGTTTGTAGAGGAGGCACCTATCGTGGTGCAAAACTTCCCAGCGGACTTAGATTCAGATTCAGATTCAATCAAATATTATGAGATTGTAGAAGAGGAGAAGCCAATTCGAGCGGTGGCGGTTGCTGACGAGCCTATCGAGGAGGAGACATCAATCCTAGATATAACGGAACCATCTATTGTAGCAGAGCTTGTCCCACAAGAGGAAGAGGATGAACCTGAGGTGGAGGAGCCAGAATCAGAGGAGCCTCTGGATGTTGATATGCCAGAGGAGGCGCAGCCTGTCGCCGAAGAAGAGGAGATAATCGAAGAGGAGCCGCAAGAAGAGGAAGAGGACGCTCAAGAGCAACTCGAGCAAGATATCGAGATGGAGATCCTCGAAAAACACCTCGATGAAGAACCAGAAGAGGAAGACGAACAACAAGAGGACGAAGAGGAGGAGGAGAACTCCTTAACTCTTGACGAAGCTATAGAGAGGGCAGAAAGGATGGCAGAGGAGGAGGCAAGCCTCGCTAGCCAGATTGCAGAGATAAAAGCTATGCCAGAAGAGGAGCCGTTTGAGGAGCCGTTTGAGGAGCCTCAAGAGGAGGTAGCCGAAGAGGTTCAAGAAGAGGAGATCATCGATGAGCCTGTCGAAGAGATTATAGAGGAACCTATCGAAGAGGAAACCATAGAGGACGAAGCACAGGAGCGCAACGAACTCTTCGAATCGTTTAACGACGATGAGGACGTTGAATCGCAAGAGTCCGTCGGTTTCCGCCGTTTGGCAAACCTTGTGGTAGTGCCTAAAGAGGAGCCTAAACCGACCCCTCCACCTGCCGCACCTGCTGGCAGACTCATTATAGATCTCTCTAAAGAGGAGTTGATCTCGATATTAGGCAAAAATTTAGACCAAAGTATGATACAAAATGCAGTTAAAGATGTGTTGAAAGGCTCACTAGAAGAGGTTTTAACACAGATAGTTAAAGATGAGATTAAGCACATTAAGGATGGAGAGTAAATAGATGTCGGGTGCAAATTACAAAGATAGCGGCGTAAATATTGATGAAGGGAACCGTTTCGTAACGTTAATTAAGAAGATGGTAGAGGGCACCCATAGCCCCGATGTACTCGGCGGTCTCGGTGGCTTTGCTGGATTCTATAGTTTGAATAGATTTAAGAATATGCGTGATCCGGTGCTTGTATCCTCTACCGATGGTGTAGGCACAAAGCTGAAAGTTGCGATAGATTACGGCAAATTCAACACTGTAGGGATAGACCTCGTTGCCATGAGCGCAAACGACCTGATCGTGACAGGCGCAATACCACTATTCTTCCTAGATTATATCGCTACAGGGAAGCTATCGCCAGAGATGATGCACTCTGTAGTCTCAGGTATCGTTAGCGGCTGCGAGATGGCCGATATGGCACTTCTCGGCGGCGAAACGGCAGAGATGCCAGGGCTGTACGCAGCTGGTGACTTCGATCTAGCAGGATTTGCCGTCGGTATACTCGATAGAGCGAATATTATAGATGGTAGCGCCATTAAAGAGGGTGATGTTGTTGTGGGGCTAGCCTCATCAGGATTTCACTCAAACGGATATTCGCTGATACGGAAGATCTTCTTTGAAGATCTAAAGATGTCGGCATACGATCTCGTGCCAGAGTACGGTGTTCTAGGCGATCTTCTCCTAACCCCTACTCGTATATACGTAAAGAGTGTACACGCTGCAATAAATGCTAAAATTCCAATAAATGGAATGGTGCATATTACAGGCGGCGGATTTTACGACAATATTCCAAGGGTATTGCCACGTGGTATCGGCATGGAGCTTGATAAATCACTATTTCCAAAGATCGCCCCAATCGAGGCGTTGCGCTCGCTAGCCTCTACTCCAGAGAGGGAGCTGCATCGTGTGTTCAACATGGGTGTGGGCTATATCTTTGTGCTACCAGAGGCGTACGCAGAGGCTCTTATCAAAGTATGTACTGAAAATGGCGATATAGCACAGGTTATCGGCAGAACTATCAAGAGTGATACTCAAGAGGTAATAATCAAAGGGATCGACGCATGATGAACATTGCGATACTTTTATCTGGCAGAGGGAGCAACTTTTTGGCGATAAAAGAGGCTATCGATAACGGTGCGATCTCAAACGCACAGATAGTATGCGTAATCAGCAATAAAGAGCAGGCGGCAGGGCTTGAAAGTGCTAGAAACTTTGGCATGAATGCGATCTTTCTAAATCCTGCCGACTATAAGTATATCGAGAATGGTGTATCATACTTTGATAGAAATGCATACGACAGTGCACTTCTCGATCTATTAAAAGCTAATAATGTAGACCTAGTCTGCCTTGCAGGGTATATGCGAGTAGTTACAGAGGCTGTTATAAACGAGTACGCTGGCAGGATAATCAATATCCACCCATCACTTCTTCCATCATTCCCAGGGATAGACGCACAGAAGCAGGCACTCAACTATGGCGCAAAGGTATCTGGCTGTACGGTGCATTTTGTCGATAAAGGGGTAGATACAGGGCCTATCATTATGCAGACCACTGTGCCTGTGTTTCAGGATGACAACGAACATGAACTATCAAAGCGAATCCTTGCAGAGGAGCATAAACTTTATATAAAGGCGATAGCACTTTACACAAAGGGGCTACTGAAGATAGAGGGGCGAAAGGTCTCAGTCGTATCATGAAACGCACAATCTTATTCATCATTTTGGGGGTCTTAATGATAGGGCAAGCAAACGCCGCAGACAGTGAAACTTTCTCCAACGGAGCTAGATGGAAGAGTATCAGCAGAGATTATACAAATACAGTATCGCTAGTGGTATTTATAAAGGGCGGACTCTTTCGAGAGACGGAGGCGAATAACGGCGTGGGCAACCTCTGGGCTCGCACATGGATCAAGGATGGAGAACTACTAGAGAAGATCGAATTTGTCGGCGGCGGCGTGAGCGCTGGACTTGCAAACGACTATGCAGAGTTCTCAATGTCCGTCCCTACAGAGTATCTCGACGAGGTGCTGCCTGCGCTTCGCAAACAGATCCTATCCCCCACCTTCACAAAAGCTGTCTTTGAAAAAGAGAAAGACCTTGCCCTTAGAGAGCTAGAGGCGGAGAAGGACGATCCTAATAGCCTCGCCTACCTGCTATTCAATAAAGCAACGTACAAAGATCACCCATATGCCCTTAAAACCGATGGCACTCAGGAGAGCGTTACAAAGTTAAAGCTAAAAGATGTAGAAAAATATTATAACGATAACTTCTACGCCGCCGATATGATAATCGCTATGGCTGGCAGATTCACCACCGCACAGGAGAAAGCGGTTAAAGATATCTTCAAAGATGTAAAGAAGGGGAAGGCGATCACGCTCAACTGCGCTGGTGCCGATATCGCAAAGATCGAGCGCACAGAGGCTACAGATCCACGCATTCAACAGGCGAAACTATACCTTGCATACGCCGCTCCATCGGCAGATTCAAAGGATTATATGTATACAAAGATCCTATCAGAGATCCTTGGCGGCGGCATGAGTTCTCCATATTTCACCGCACTGCGCAAGGAGAAGGGGTATGCATACTCGGTCGGCACGATGTATCCATCTCGCCTATGTTCATCTAGATTTATCGGATATATCGGCTTGCAGGAGGAGAATGTAGACGACGCAATCACCACTATGCAGCAGCTAAATAAATCTGTAGCAAAGGTTGTGACAGAGGCAGAGCTTGAAAAGACGAAGAACCACATAATTGGACAGATCCTATACGAAGCAGAGACAAACGGCAAGAATGCATGGTACGCCGCATTCTTTGAAAATCTCGGGCTAGGATTTGACCACCTCGACAGATATGTGAAAGCTGTGCGAGAGGTAAAGAAATCCGATATAGAGGGGGTATCAAAGCTGTTCGATACGCCGCATACTATATTTGTATATAAACCTGCGAAGTGATGTTAAGCCAGTATAGTCTAACTAATTACGTCACTGCGGCCTACGAGCCGCAGTCCAGTATTAATAATTTCTGGATTGCGGATCAACTCCGCAATGACACATTTTTATCATGTTAAGG
>JAITWF010000144.1 GCA_031285415.1 Deferribacteraceae bacterium | reverse complement strand
CCCACCCCTACATTAGGAAATTAAGAGAGGATTTTATATGCGTAAGTTAGTTGTATTATTAATGGTTATGTTACTAGCAGTCGTTGGCTGCAAGAAAAATCAAGAGACCCAAGGTGTATCGAGCGATAACACGATTATTATCGGTATCGCAAAGATTATTGCGCACCCAGCTTTGGACGCAATAGAAAAGGGCGTTATTGACGAGTTTGCAGCGCAGGGGTACGATAATGTAACGTTCGACCTACAGAGCGCAAATGGCGAGATGTCCACCGCCGCCTCTATAGCTAGCAAGTTTAAGCAGGAAAAAGCAACTATGGTTCTAGGGATCGCTACCGCAATGGCGCAAACGCTTGCCAATAGCATGAAAGATACACCTGTATTCTTTAGTGCCGTTACAGACCCAATAAGCGCAGGGCTTCGCACCAATGCAACGCAGGAGAACACCAATATCACTGGCGTTTCTGATATGACACCTGTGAAGGAGCAGATCGAGCTGATCGCTAAATTTGTACCGCTCAAAAAGCTTGGATTTATCTATAACTCTGGTGAAAATAACTCGATAGACCTACTAAAGATTACTCAGAAAGTTTGCGACGATATGGGCGTTGAGCTTATCACGAACACCGTCACCAATACATCAGAGGTGAAGCAGGCGTCGGAGGTGGTATCGCCAAACGTTGACGCAATCTACGTCAGCACCGATAACGTTGTATCTGCTTCTCTTATGAGCGTAACTGCGTCTGCCGCTAAATATAAGGTGCCTGTTGTCTTTGCCGCCCCTACAGGGAGCGAAGGGCAGGGGGTGCTTGTATCGTACGGCGTGGACTACTATAAGGCTGGCAGAGAGACTGGCAAGATGATGATAAGGGTGTTAAATGGCGAAAAACCTGGCGATATCCCTGTAAAATATATGACATCGGCTGAAGAGCTATCTATGTATATTGATGAAAATGTTGCAAAAAATCTTGGAATCACGATCCCAGCGGATCTTGTGGGTAAATAGTAGTTTATGATAGAAGGAATTTTAATAGAGAGCTTTATATACGGTATTATGGCGTTGGGTGTATTTATCACCTTTCGTATCCTTGATTTTCCTGATATGACGGTCGATGGCTCATTCCCGATGGGCGCAGTTATCGTTGCATCGATGGTTGTAGGTGGGTTTCACTTTAGCACAGCCCTATTTGTAGCGTTTATCGGTGGGCTTCTGGCTGGCAGTGTGACCGCCCTTATTCATATCAAGCTAAAGGTGCATAACCTCCTTGCTGGTATCCTCACCCTGACTATGCTCTACTCCATTAATATCAGGATATTGGGGAATAAATCGAATCAAGCACTATTAAATAAAGATACCGTCATCACATGGGTGGATGGGCTTATTAAAAACCTGCCACATCCGCAGATGATGGAGGTGTTGTTCTTCTTTATCGTAGTCATGGTTGTTAAATCGCTACTTGATCTATTTTTTCGCACCGATATGGGGCTTGCTATGATCTCTATGGGGGATAACCCTAAGATGGTAACGACCCTTGGGATTAATGGCAGCGTCATGAAGATAATCGGCGTAAGTATCGCCAATGGGCTTGTAGCGGTAAGTGGCGGCTTTGCGGCGATGTACCTTGGCTTTGGCGATATAAACCTTGGTCAGGGGATAATCGTATCGGGGCTTGCCTCCGTCATGATCGGCGAGTTTATTATCCGCAAAGATACGATGTTCTTTCAAACGTTCAGAGTTATCTTAGGCTGTACCATATACAAGGCTGTTATGTACGTCGGTAGAATTTACGGCGAGCCGAACGACCTAAAATTATGGACTGGCTTGCTACTTATCGCCTGTCTAGCGTTTACAAAATTCCCGATCCTAAAGAAGAGGGCTAAAGCATGATCAGGCTTGAAGATATAAAGCAGGTGTTTAACCCTCGCACAATCAATGAAAATATCGTACTTCGTGGCGTCAACCTTCGGATTAACGCTGGCGACTTTATCACCGTGATCGGTTCGAACGGCGCAGGGAAGACGACGATGTTTAATGTTCTTTCGGGGGCGATAATCCCCACCAGCGGCAAGATCTTGGTGGGCGATAGAGATATAACGAAAGTCCCAGAGCATAAACGTGCAAAGATGATTGGTCGAATTTATCAAAATCCCCTCCTAGGTACCGCTGGCAACATGAGCCTAGAGGAGAATATGGTTCTGTGTAGCAAGAAGGGGTTTCGTGGACTCAAGATTAGTCTTAACAACGAGCTACGAGGCAACTTTGCAGAAGAGCTGAAAACTCTCGGTATGGGGCTAGAGAATAGGTTAAAAGATCGTGTGGGGCTACTCTCTGGTGGGCAGAGGCAGGCATTGACGCTACTCACAACGGTATTATCAAGACCAGAGCTACTACTATTAGATGAACATACTGCGGCACTCGACCCTGGGAATGCTGAGGCGGTAATGACGCTGACGAGACGTTTCGTTGAGGAGTATCATATCACCGCTATGATGGTAACGCATAATATGCAGCAGGCGATAAACTATGGCAATAGGCTGATTATGCTCGATAAGGGCAGAATAATTTTGGATATATCGGGCAAAGAGAAGAGTGAGCTAACGGTATCGGCACTGGTGGCGAAGTTTAAGGCTATTGGTAGTACTATGCAGAATAACGATGAGGCACTGCTAGAGCAGTAATCCTCGCTTGGTGCGTTGTTATTTTTGAAAAGCTAAACCTCATGTACGTTTATGTACACATCGGTTTATCTTTTCAAAAGCCGCCTAGCACCAAACAAGGCTTACAGCTCTATATACATAATCTTCATTTTCCTCTTGCAACTATATTCACTTCGTTAGATAATGGTGTGTGTTTTTACATATTTTCTACGGAGATATATAGATGATAAAATTGCTAAAAATTCTCGCAGCGATCTTTGTAATCCTGATTATCATTATCATATTAGCCATCATAATTGTACCGCAAGTGGTGGATATCAACTCATTCAAACCGCAGATCTATAGTATAGTCAAGGAGAAAACTGGCAGAGATCTCGTAATCGGCGATATCGAGCTGAAGATCTTCCCATGGCTAAAGCTTACGACCACCGATATAACGCTATCAAATGCTAAGAACTTCACACCAGAACATATGGTGAAAGTTTCGGAGGTGTCGGTTGGCGTTAAGGTGATACCGCTAGCGATTCATCGTGAGATTCAGCTTAGCTCTGTGATCCTCGATGGCGTAGAGATCTACTATCTGGTTGATAAAGATGGCGTTACGAATATCGATGATATACTTGCCACCGTTGCCCCAAAGGATAACGCTACGGTAACGCCAGAGCCTACACCTACGCCAGCTGAACCTACTGAAAAGAAGCCACTTCCAGTGAATATTGATAACGTATCGGTATCGGAGATACGCCTTACGAATGCACGTATTACCTACGCCGACGATAGATCGGGGATGAATATTGCGATAAGCCCTGCAAATATCACGACTGGCAAATTTAGCCTACAGGAGCCTGTGGATATAGCTATCGATACGGCTGTAACCTCGCAGAAGCCAGCGTTTAAGACTGATCTAAACCTAGCAATGACAGTAGCTACAGATTTTGCTGATCTGACACTAACCGCAGTAGATATTAATAATCTAAAGGGACGCTTGAATTTTGCGATAAATGAGATTGCAACTGCCACAGATATAGCGGCGAACCTCTCGTATAATATAAAGGACTCCTTCGCTAATGTGAAAAATTTGCAGATCACAAGCGATATCTCTGGCGAAGCGATCCCACAGGGGCGGCAGAGTGTATCTCTTGACACCGCCCTCACATTCGACCTCAAGAATGAGCTTTTAAAGCTATCTAAACTCGATCTGAACGCCGCAGGGGTGAGTGCACTTCTGACTGCCGAGGGGAAAACACTCCTATCATCTCCAGATGTAGCGGCAAAGTTTGCGGTAAAGGAGTTTTCACCTAAGAATGTGCTGAATATGCTTAATATAAAGCTTCCAGAGATGACGAACGCTAATGCACTCACAAAGGTTGCGCTAAATGCCGATATTACATTCAAAGATAACGTTGCAACGGTGCCTCTGACGCTTGCCCTCGATGGCAGCACTATAAAAGGCTCCGTTAAGGCGGACTTGAACGGCGCAAAGCCAGCGATAGCGGCAGATTTTAACCTAGATTCGATAAACGCCGACGGATATATGCCGAAAGCGGCACCAGCAGGGCAGGGTAGCCCGACAACGCCAGCAGCCCCAGCCGCACCAGCGAATAAAGATATCGACATAAAAATGCCCGAAGTTAAGGTAGATCTGACCTCTGCGCCAGATGTGAATGCGAAGATCACCGCTAAATCTATCGTTATCAAAGGGATGAACATACGAGATATGATTATCGCTGTGACGCTGAAAGATGGCGTACTGAATGTGACTCCTATGACGATGTTGCTCGATGGGGCAAAGGTCTCTGGCACGATAAGTGGCGTATTCAAGGGGCAGAAGCCCGATATAAAGGTGTCGCTATCGGCAGACGCTATAAACTTGGATAAGATAGTGCCACCGCCAGCGAAAACGGCTACAACGTCAACAGGGCGGGCTGACCCCGCCCCTACACCTGCAACAACCGCCGCAAAGGCACCAGCAGAGATATATATCCCTAATATAAACGTTGATTTAACGCCTCTACCGAATGTAACGGTAGCGGTATCTGTCAAAAAGTTCGACGCACAGGGGATTACGCTACAGAATATCGTGCTGAATGCGCTACTGAAAGATGGTGTGCTGACGGTTAACCCCTTTAAACTCGTCGCCTTCGGTGGCAATATCTCTACCAATGTGGCGGTAACAGGGAAGCCGAAGCAGTTTGCCGCCTCATTTGGGGTATCGGCATCGGCTTTGAACCTGACGAGCGTTCTGAATAAGTTCGCCCCTGCCGTCGATACCGCTACTCTACCAAAGCGTGGCTCCCTTGATATAAAGGGATCGTACACCAATAAAACGTTTAAAATGCCTACATTAAGTGTAAAGGCGGATGCGCTCACGCTGACCGGCGATATAGCAGCGAATTTAGCTGGCAAGCCGTCGATAACCTTCAATATGGCTGTTAACGATGTAGATGTTAATAAATTTATGCCGAAGAAACCAGCAAACAGTACGGCGCAGACAAGTTCTGCCCCTACGCAAGAGGCGGCAAGTGGCGGCGGAGTTCCTGCTTTTGACTTGGCAACGCTTCCGATAAATGCAGAGGGGAATATCACTGTAAAATCCGTTACCTTTGATACGATTAAGGCGAGCGCAATCAAAACGCATGTGAAGGCGGTTAACGGCACCGTTGGATTAACGGATACCTCCACGAATATCTTCGGTGGTAGCATACTAATCCCTGTACTTACAGCAACTGGCTCCTCTAAAGATCTGACTACTAAATCGGATCTGCAACTTCGTGGTATCAAGGCGGAGGAGCTTCTGAAGCTTGCAGGGATGAAGAAGCCTGTTATTACTGGCAAGATCACGGCACTCTCAAATCTAACCACGCATGGGCTAACGGTGGATGAGATCCTTGGAAGCCTTGACGGCAAGGCGAGCTACACAATATCGGAGGGTGCGTTGCAGGGGATAGCGTATAACCCTAATATGTTTAACATCGATACGATCAAGAATATGAAGCTCTTCGACTCTACAAAGTCCACAAAGGTACAGGAGATGAAGGGAGAGGTTACGATTGCGAACGGTTTAGCTACCTTTGCGCCGATCAAGGCGACTTCGTCAAACCTTACTGCCACAGTGCAAGGTGGGGTGGGGCTGAAAGATATGGCGCTAAATATGGATGGCTCACTTGAGGTTGCAAAGATTAGCGTGCCGATGAAGATAACTGGCAAGCTGACCGCACCGAAACTCGATGTGGATGAGAAAACTCTTGTGAAAGATATCGCAGCGCAGTATGCTAAAGACGCCGCAAAAAATGCTATAAAGAACTCTGGAGTGCAGGAGAAGATCCAGGATTCGATAAAAGATGTTGTACCTGATAAGGTGCAAGATAGTATTAAAGATGGGTTGAATAATCTGTTTAATAGAGGGAAGTAATGAGAAGAAAGGAAAAACGCTGTACCGATCATAAGATTTTATTGGATTTTCTGAATGAGGCTAAGGTGATGAACCTAGCTATGCAGACAGGGGGTGCGCCGTACGTAATACCGCTGCATTATGTATATAATAACGATAGCCTATACTTTCACTGCGCTAATGAGGGGTATAAGATCGAGCTAATGCAAAAGTACCCAGAGGTAGGGTTTACTATAAATGAGTTCGAGAGGACGATCTCGACCAACGCTAATAATCCGTGCGCCACAGGTTCTAGATATAAGAGCATTGTGGGCGACGCAAGGGCTGAGATCGTAAAGAGTAACTGCAATAAGGTGGCGATCCTGAATGCACTAATGGCAAAGTATACTGGCAGAACAGAGGCGATAGAGTTTAAAGATGAGACGTTGGCTGAGGTCAATATAGTTAAACTGGCGATTGCTTATATGGACTTTAAGGTAGATAGTAGGGGTTAATATAAATTTCACTTAATTCCCCTTCGCAAGCGTTGGGGAATTGTGACTATGAGCTAAAGTTGTTATGATATAAACAGTTTTTTGGGAGGGGTTCCAAATGATAATACAAGTTCCATCCGATATCCTTGCGCTCAAAGATAAGCTATACAAATCCACAGCCTACGACATCCGTGCGTATGTTGGCGAGATGGGCAATTTCTTCTCTGATAAGGCGGTGCTGACTCCAAAGGCGATGGAGATAACAGGCGCACTTATGGCAACGATTCCGTTCGTTAGCAAGAATGGCACCGTTGTGCAGCTAAATCCAGGCGATAACGTTGTTGTGGGGTACGACAACGGGCCAACATCTAAAATTCTTGCCGAAGCTCTTGGCAAAGGGCTGACAGGGCAGGGCGTGAACGTGTACGATATCGGTATCGCCTCGTCGGGGCAGGTTTATCATAATCAGGTACAGCTTTCGGCGCAGGGGCATGTGCAGATCACTCGCTCGCACGTCGAGGTAACGACCAACGGCGCAAAGTTTGGTATCGGGCAGCAGGGGATCCATACATTCCTCCTAAAGCAGATGAACGACTATATCACAGACAATAAGATGATCGGTCGAGAGTGCGAAGAGGGGAGAGTCTACGATAGATCGCAAGAGGGATTTAAATTCTATAGCTACAAGATGAAGAGGCGTTACGGCAGCTATTTCAGCTCTCATCCTCGCAAGATTGCAGTTAACCTCTTCGGCGGCACAGGATTGCAGTATAAAACGCTCTTTCAAGAGATCTTTGGCGCAGATAATGTGACGATATTGGGCGATACGATCGATGTAAATGCTGGCACGCTCCTCGCTGACCCAACTCGTAAAGAGATGTTAGAGAGGGTTCCTGCTCTGGATGAAACGCTATCGAAGGAGATCCGTGTGCATTCATTCGATCTTGACGCCGATAGAGGCTCCGTCACCGAGGGTGCAAAGGCTCTAGCTATAGGCGAGGGTGGGCATTATCTTGGCGACGATCTATCGTATATATTGGCGGATTACAAGATCTCGAAAGCGGTGCCAGAGTTATTCTCTAAGCTAGCCGAGCTGAACCTATCTAAGGAATCGATGGACGCTATACACAAGATCGTTACGACTGTTATCGTTGATCCTCGCTACACTAGCGGCGTAAAGTCGTTTGTGGATAAAAAGGGTGGGCGTACTATATACCACCGCAAGGGGCATTCGCTATGGAAGGAGACGATGAGTGCGTCTATCCAAGAGGTTGCTACTCTGGCAGGCTTTTCAAGCGTAGAAGATTTCCTAAAGGCTACAGGCTATCAAGATATTCAGGTGGAGGCGTCGCTACACCTATTTGCTACCGATCCAGAGGATGGGATCCCTCGTGACGACGCAGTTGAGAACGTTTTTCTACTAGAGATGATCTTCGACGAGCTAAATATTAAATCGTTAAGGGATTACTTCCGTGATATGCCGAAACGCTACGCTACAAAGGAGATTCGCACAAACTCTGTATCCAATGAGGCGAAAGATAAAATTACGGCGTATATATTGGATCTAATAAAGGCGACCTTCGTCGGCGATAGATATCAGGTGATCGAGTTTGATGGGCAGATTAGGGCGGAG
Source organism: Deferribacteraceae bacterium (assembly GCA_031285415.1). Taxonomy (GTDB): domain Bacteria; phylum Chrysiogenota; class Deferribacteres; order Deferribacterales; family JAISNW01; genus JAITWF01. The sequence continues at coordinate 4,923 of JAITWF010000144.1, read as the reverse complement.
TGGGCGAGCGGATTTATAATGTACGGCATGTCTAATACGTCGCCAAAGCTCACCTTTATGGCAGAGGGAACGACGCCAGAGGAGCGGAATGAGGCTCTAGCGTATGTTTTGGCACTGCATAATGAGGCGAAAGTTCGTTTTGACGATAACCTAAAGATGGATCTGGATGAGAACCCATTCTTCGTGAAAGATTCAAGCTACGCTATGCCAGATCCCGATAGCGTAACGATGAAAGAGGCTCGTGCAGCGAAATTTGCAGAGCAGTTTAAGTAGTATAATCATTGTATGATATATAACAAAGTCACGTCACTGCGGCCTACGAGCCGCAGTCCATAATTAAAATGTAGGAATTCCTATAAATTTTATACTGGATTGCGGCACTGCCGTGAGCTAGGCTTGCCTCTATTGTGCAACAAGTTCCCTTTGGTCACTTTAAAATATGCGACTAACAGGAGCGTTTAGCGCAGTGTAAAGGTTGCCCTGTGCAAGCAGTCCGCAATGATGAGATTGGGGGTATTTTACAGTTATAAAATATATAGTCGCGGTAAATTGCAATAATTGATGCCCCTCTCCGCTATAGTCAAGCGTTTCGGGCTTCATTTGCGGTTCTGTAGCCGAAGATCCTGCGTGGATAATTGTTTATCCACTTCTCGATCCTCTTAATGTAAGCCACTGGTAGCTTTGAGATGTCTTCACCCTTTTTGATAAACTTCCGAATCAGTTTATTGGCATTCTCATTGCTGCCACGCTCCCACGAGCTGTACGGATGGGCGTAATAAACGGCTGTCCGTTTACCATCACCAAGTATACTTCTCTCTAAATCTATATCATTCAGAAATTCACTACCGTTGTCGCAGGTAATCGTCTTAAATATCTCCTTAAATCGCCCTTTATGTCGCCGTTCAAGACGGTCAAACACCGCTAGAACACTTGTTTGTTTCTTGTCTGGGAGCAGATATATCAACTCGCTTCTACTAGCTCGCTCGGTGAACACAAGCAGACTACCAGCTTTGCCTGCTCCTGATACCACGAGATCCATCTCCCAGTGCCCTGCTTGACGTTCATCTGCCTCTTTAGGGCGACTATCAATCCGTTTGGCAGTGGGATTCTTATAGCTAACCTTGCGCATTGCCACTTTGCGCCGCTTGCGTTTCATCTCAAAGTCCTTAATATAGCCACGTTCAAGCCAGTTGTAGACTGTCTTGGTGCAAACGGTTGTTTCGCCTTCATAGCGCAATCTACCAATTATTGCGTCTGGAGAGTATTTATCACGCAATTTTACACGAATATGCTTAATCAATTCGCCATGCTTACTGTACGTTGGTTTGCGACCACGCCTAGAGACGTTCTCGTTGTGCCGTTCTTGGGCGTAATAAGCACTGTAAACACGTTGAAGGCGGAGTTGATAATCCTTCAACTCCACCATTCCTCGCTGAATCTCTCGGCGGACTGTTTTTACATGAACGCCCAGCTGTTCTGCCATAATTTTATGACTGAGCTTGCATTTCAAACCAAATTCTAACTTGTATCGATCTTTCTCTGTCAATTCCTTGCGTTCTTTGATAATATCCATTGTCCCTTACTCTTTATATTAATTGGTCTTCGATAACCCAACTTAACATAGGCGCAGGAAAGGGACATCATTTATTACAACGAACAAAAATATATAGTCGCTAAATTCTTTATTGACATCTATCTACACAGGGGTTATCTTCCTCATCTGGAGAATGTCTTATCATTAAATCATTGGGAATTGTAAACCTGTAGCAGGGCTATAGGTGTCAAAAAAATCAAAATCAAAAAAGCTTGAATAGTTCAAGTCGATACCTTGCGCTCCTGCATAAGATCTTTGTAGTTAGAGAAGATTAAAGATACAGGAGAATCAAAATGTTAATAAGAAAAGAGAGAGAATCAGAGTTCGACGCAATTCATGCGTTCATTATAGAGGCGTTCAAAACCTCAGAAACCCCCGACGATACCGTGCAGGATTACGTCAGGGCGATCCGAGAAAATCCATCAAAATATGAGCCAGAGCTAGCTTTAGTGGCGGAGATCGACGGCAAGATTATCGGATATATCATGTCGATGAAGAGCTACGTCGAGACGCCATCTGGCAGGGTAGAGGGGATGCTCGCTGTGGCACCGTTAGCAGTGGATCTAGAGCTTCGTAAACAGGGGATCGGGCGCAAGCTGATGAATGAAATGCAACGTATCGCAGCCGAATTGGGGTATAAGGGCGCATTCCTAGCTGGCAACCCTGATTACTACACTCGTTTGGGCTACACACCCTCATACGAGTACGATATAATTTACGAAGACGAGGCGCTGAGTAAAGCGATCTATGAGCTTACAGGTAGGGAGCTACGAAATTGTATAATGGCGTATGAACTCTCTGACGGTGCGCTGGATGGTGTTAGTGGGAAGATAGCGTTGATCTGATATTATTAAAAGGGCGGGCAAACCCCGCCCCTACATTCAGAGTTGTCTATTTATACTTTAAAGAACGACAGTATCTTCGATGTATTTTCAGACTGATTCTGTAGATCAGCGGTAGAGTGCGACACCTCGGACACTACGTTTGAGCACTCCTCAATTCCAGAAGCCATCGCCTGTGCATTATCGTTTACCCCTGCAATCGCAGATGATTGCTGGCTTACCGCCGCTCCGATCTGCTCTGCATTCGCCTTTACGCCGTCTATACTTGCAACGATATTATCCATCGCCTGTTGCGTCTGCTGCAAATTCTCTACACCAGATTTAACGCTTGCGCCAGCCTCTGTCATCTCTTTCGCCGCTGTTGCAGACTCTCTTTGCAGAGTTGTGATGATCGTTTCGATCTCCTGCGTTGCCCTCTGTGTGCGCTCAGCAAGTTTGCGAACCTCATCCGCAACCACTGCAAAGCCGCGTCCAGCGTCGCCTGCTCTCGCCGCTTCGATAGCTGCATTCAGAGCTAATAGGTTAGTTTGCCCTGCTATATCGTTGATAGTATTAAGTATCTCGCCGATCTGTATCGATGATGTGCTCAGGTTGCCGATAGTGCTAGCGAGCTGTTCAGTTTTAGCACTAATCTCGTTTATGCTATTAAGTGCCAACTCGAGCTGGCGTGCGCCATTGTCGCTATATTTAGCGGCTTCGTCAACGTACTCTTTGTTGCTAGCGAGTGTTGCAGAGATCTCCATAGCCGAGGAGGACATCTCCTCCATAGCGGAGGCAACCGTTGCTACCTGTATATTTTGATTTTCGAATGTAGCGGAGAGCTGCTCCATAGTTGCCGCCATAGAGGTGCTTGCCATATTTGTATCATTAGCAGAGCTCTGCACCTTGCGCACGATATCTGCTACCTGGTCGGTAAACTTATCAAAGTAGCCAGCGAGTGCGCCCAGCTCATCTTTGGTCTTAAGATTTATAGACTTGCGAAGGTCGCCGTCGCCAGAGGTAACCTCATGGAACGCCTTTGCAAGTTGGTCTAGTTTATCAAGGAGCATAACTCTTGCGGCTACTGCTATTCCAATAAATACTATTAATATTAATACATATATTGTGAGTGTGGTACGTCCTGCGACGATAAATCTATCAGTTGTAGTGACGAGCTGATTATCGGAGCGCACTCTCAATCGCTCGACCTCTGCCCCTGTAGCCTCAATCGCTGGAAGGATAGTTTGATCGACCCAGTTGCGCACTGCACGTCTTTCTGCGGTGCCATATCCATTCTCTGCGAAGATAAATACCATATCGTATATGATCTTTCTAGAGTTGCTTAGCTGTTCAAATCGAGCGAGGGCGTTCTTTCTCGCCTCTGCGTCTGTAGTGACGTACTCGTCGATAACTTTACCCATCTTATCGAAATCAGCGTACATGCTGTTGTAAAGATTGGTATCCTTCTGCACTGCATTCTGCCCACTGCGTTCGTTTGCAAGCCTGTGGATATCCATCACCAGCTTCCACTGAGCCGTTGCAAACATTGAAAGCCCTGTAGCGTCGGAGGCGGCTTCGTAGAGAGCAGTATCCGCCTTATCTAGGCTTTTGATAGTGAAATACGTATACACCGAAGCTCCGATGGTCATTACAATCAATAGACACATAGCTAGATAGACCTTTTGCCTGATACTCATACTACTTTTCCTCCTAAAACAAATTCACCGTACACGTATTTTACCTATGATTTTTGTCATGTCAAGCGATATCGTAAATGGTAAATAAAACAACTGACTAAAATAAACTAATATTTTGTTGCAAGATTGTTTTAACTATTGTACTATGCGGACACAACTAAATAGTTTACGTTTTTTAGGAGGTCACAATGGCTGAAGGTAAAAAGGGCTTATTTGACTGGTATTTTAAGTCGAATCTTCTTATGAGAATTCTCATAGGTTTGATTCTGGGTGCTATCGTTGGTATTATCTTTGCTAGCGTAGGCGGCGAGGGTGTGGCAAAGGCGACAGCTTTTATCAAACCGTTTGGAGATGCGTTTATTCGTCTCTTGAAGATGATTATTGTTCCTGTAGTACTATTTTCGCTCATAGTGGGTTGCTCTAGTATTCCGCCATCGAAGTTAGGTCGTGTGGGTGCTAAGATTATGATCTACTATATCATAACTACATTCTGTGCGGCTATCTTAGGCCTTATCTTTGCTCTCGTAACACAGCCTGGCAGAGGGATCTCGCTAAGCGTTGGCAATGCGGCGGCAAAAGAGGCGGCACCGACCTCTATGTCTAAAGTTATTTTGGATATTATCCCAGAGAATATCTTTCAAGCTTTATCGCAGGGTGTGATCCTCCAGATCATCTTCTTTGCACTTCTGGCTGGTATTGCGCTGGCGTTCATGAGAGATTCTAAAAAGGAAAATATAAAAAAATCGGCAGAGCTTATATACAGCTTCTTTGAAGGGATGTCTGAAATTATCTTCACGATCGTTCGCTGGAT
>JAITWF010000130.1 GCA_031285415.1 Deferribacteraceae bacterium | reverse complement strand
GCCACCCCTCCCAGGAGGGGAACCAACACAACTTAACATAACTATTGAATTTTGCCAACAAGAGAGATAGAATACCGGCATGAATAGAATAATAGTTGGAATAACAGGCGCCAGTGGATTTATATATGGGCGCAAAGTTTTAGAGCTTTTACACGAGGCTGGCGTTAAAACAGAGCTTGTGCTATCGGACTCTGCCAAATATACCGCAGCGTTAGAGGGTGAAGATCCGTACAGTTTGAAAGCTGATAAGGTGTATAGCATTAACGACTTCACTGCGCCGATCGCAAGCGGCTCCTATAAAAATTTAGGGATGATAATCGCCCCCTGCTCTATGCGCACTCTCGCATGTGTAGCCACAGGAAATTGCGATACACTCCTCCTACGAGCCGCCGATGTGGCACTTAAGGAGCGCAGACGGTTAGTGTTAATGACGAGGGAGTCGCCCCTGCACGCTGGACACCTCAAGAATATGCTAGCGGTGACGGAGATGGGTGGTATAATTGCCCCTCCAGTGCCAGCTTTCTATAGTAAACCTGAATCGATCGATGATATAGTGCGATTTAGTGCCGCAAGGGCGTTAGATCTCTTTGGAATAGAGATAGATATAGACCGCTGGGGGGATAATAAGTAATGCAATACAGATTTTCAAAAAATATCGAAAACACACCAAAATCGTTCATCCGTGAGATCTTAAAATTAACGCAAACGCCTGAGATCATCTCCTTTGCTGGTGGACTACCGAATAAAAAGTACTTCCCTGTGGAGGAGATGAGAGAGGCAACTAACAGGGTCTTATCGACAGGCGGCGACGCTCTGCAATACTCCACCACAGAGGGGTATCTGCCACTGCGCCAATATATCTCCGATCGATACAAGCTGCGTGGGCTTGATATACCTGTGGATGAGATCTTGATAGTCAGCGGCTCACAACAGGCACTCGACCTGATAGCAAAGGTGTTTATCGATACAGACGACTCGATAATCATCGAGGAGCCTAGCTATCTCGGCGCAATCCAGGCGTTTACCCTATTCCGTCCACAATTTCACGCCGTAAAGCTAGAGGATGATGGCGTTGATACAGTCGCCCTCGAAGAGACGATAAATCGCACGAAGGCAAAGATCTTCTACACTACGCCAAACTTTCAGAACCCGACAGGGCTTACGTACAGCCTCGAAAAGCGCATAAAGACAACCGATGTCTTAAAGCGCACAGAGACCGTATTTGTGGAGGACGACCCATATGGCGAGCTACGCTTTATCGGCGAACATCTCCCTACGCTGAAATCGTTTGCACACGATAATGGGATCCTTCTAGGATCATTCTCAAAGGTTGTTGCTCCAGGGCTTCGACTCGGCTGGGTGTGCGCAAATAAAATTATTATGGATAAACTCGTTACCGCAAAACAGGCGGCAGACCTGCATACAAACTACTTTGCACAGAGAGTTATCCATCAGTACCTCACAGATAACAGTATCGATACATATATCAAAAAGATCTCCGATGGATACAAGGGGCAGAGACAGGCTATGGTAGAGGCTCTCAAAAAAGAGATGCCAGCTGGGATTAAGTTCACAGAGCCAGAGGGGGGGATGTTCCTCTGGGTGACGCTACCAGAATCGTGCAAGGCGATGGATCTCTTTCATATAGCAACGAAACACAAGGTGGCATTCGTGCCAGGCGAGCCGTTCTACGCCGATGGCAGATCTTCAAACGCTATGCGTCTAAACTACTCCTGCTCCGACGAGGAAACAATACGGATTGGGGTAAAACGCCTTGCAGATGCGATAAAGGAGTATATGGGGTAGTTACTAAAAAAGGGGGCAAGCACAGAGCTACCCCCTTCTCAATAACTTACCGCTTCGTCACTGGGCAGTAAACCTCCGTCACAAGAGCCTCTTCGGGGGTGTTTTTATCCATAATCACCACAAATCGCTCATAAACTGGCGCACAAAATAGATAGCCGTTCTCATCCGCCCATTCAGAGATCTTGGCATATGTACCTGAAAGTCCAGAGTATGCACCTTTATGCACAGCCATGATACATAAACCACCATCAAGGGTGCGAGTGGCGTCTGTAACCTCTTTCACTGGCACAGCAAGCTCTGTATCGTTTGATTCATGGCTGAACTCTTTATCATGATAGATCGCCATCGGTACGCCAGATATGCTGTATCTTCCCTTGCCAGCCTTATTAAATAGTTCGCCAAAATACCTCTCGTAATCCATAACACCCATAAGCTGCCTAGAATACAGTATATTTTCCGCCCCTCTCTCCACTAACTTAATCTCTGTTTTATCGATGTAAGACATAATATTAACTCCTCTTTCTAGCTTGTCCATATCAAGCCGTAGATCCCTCAAGAAGCTCTCCAACTGACTCTGTTCTGCGGAAAGCTCTACAACCTTGCTCTCCATCATGCTGAACATCGTTTCGCTAGAATCGTCCTTGAGCATAACGGCGATCTCCTCTAGCGAGAAGCGGTATCGCTTGAGACGGTTTATCAGCAGCATAGTGCGCAGCTGGGATGTTGCATAGTAGCGATATCCATTATCACCTATGCACTTAGGCTTAATCAGCCCAATCTCGTCGTAATACCGCAACGCTTTTGTTGTAACCAAACAGATCTTTGAGAATTCTCCTATTGTAAACACGTGCGCTCCCTTCAACTAGTATGATTGTGTTATAAAGGTTCCCCTAAGGGGAAAGTCAAGAAGAAAATTGAGGAAAGTTTTGGAATTATATAGTTTATGTTTAAAATTCCCCTTCGCTGGCGAAGGGGTGGCAGATTGCGTTAGCAAGATGACGGGGTAGTGGAATAAACTCATAGAGCTATAATGATAGCATATGAAATATTAGAAATTAAACCTATTCAGATTTCTAGCAAGTATAACCTCGTTCCCCTTGCTATTATACTTAACTTCGTCAAAGTAAGCTTTAGTGATCAATATCCCTCTGCCGTGCAGCTTCAGAAGCTGATCGGCATCCTTTGGCGATGGCAATTTACTGATATCAAAACCATCCCCCTCGTCTCTGATCATAATCTCGATACGTTTCATATCGCTGGTAACTTTGATATACACCCTTCTATCTCTATAGCGAGGGTCGTTTTGCCTATCATTAAGGAGCTGCATGTAGGTGCCAGCCTCTGTTGCCTCAAACTTCTCCTTGTTGGTGATATTAAGGTTGCCATGCTCGATACCGTTCGTGAGCATCTCTGAAAATCCTATACGGATCTTCTCGGTATCGGCGAAGTTTGAAAAGAATAATATCTCCTGCGTTAGAAAGAATACAAATCGATCCACATCGGCGATATTATTCCCAACGTAGCACTCCTTAATGTTAGAACCAAATTCGAGGCTTCCTGTGCTATTCAAGAGGATACTTCCGTGGTGAATCAGGTCGAGGATCACACGCAGACTATATATTCCAAAATCATCGTTAACAAGATAGTAGCCATGATTATACTTCTGTGAATCGGAGATAAGGCATTTTGGGGTATCATCAGATGTATGGCTATTATGTACCTCATCCTCGATATCAGTTATAAAAAAGACATAACTGCATGTTTTATCTGCACTTTTAGATATATCGATCGGCACCATCCCCTCTGAGTTGCAGAAGTTGACCAATATATCTTGATACCTCTTATTTGAAAGCCAATAGGCTATCCGTCTCATCTCTCCTCCGTGCTGCTTTCGGCAGATGGAACTGTTTTGTATGTAATATGTGGTGCAGTAAATATAGCCTTTGCAGTAGAGAGTACATCTTTCATGGTAATTGCGTCAATACTATTGATATACCGATTATAGTAATCTTTCTGATCTATAGTATACGAATATCCGATCTCGCTAGCGTCAGAGTACGCCCTCTCCTGCTGAAATACTACTCGGCTTTTGAGTCTATTTTTAGCCTTCTGCAAGTCAGAGGCTGATAATCCCTTATCGGTAAACTTCGCTATAACCTCGTCAAACGCCTTTACAGCCTCATCAGAGTCGTCTGGATTGGTGATCATATGCACAAGGTAGCCGCCAGCGTTTTTGCTCAACATATCGCCAGCCGATACAGCCGTTACAAGCTCTCGATCATACTTTAACTCTTTATTAAGGTATGAATACTCGCCACCAGAGAGGATCTCCGTCAGTACATCGTACACAGGCGCATCCTCTGCTGTAGCGTTCACCTGATAGCCGAGCAGTACATAATCTTGCGCCACATCTCGTTCATAGCTTTTGCTTGACGATTTTTTGATAGATGGAGTCCACTTGCCGTCGTACCCCTTGCCAGCTTTAGCTGTGGTCTTAACGTTGAAATATTTTTCAGCAAGTGCTTTCGTCTCTTTCTCTGATATATCCCCAGCAACCACTAATGTGACGTTCTGAGGGTGATAGTAGGTATCGTAATATTTGCGTAGCGATTCGGTGGTAAAGGAGTTTACATTATCCTCTGTACCGATAACCTCCATAGTGTATGGAGTTTTATCGTATAGCAGTGCAACAGCCTCACGCCACATATCGTAGGTAGGGTTATCGAATTTGCGCTGAATCTCCTGCACCACGACCGGCTTCTCCTTTTCGATCTCCGCAGCAAGGAAGAGTGCGTTGAAGACCATATCGGAGATAACCTTGAAAGCGACCTCTGCATGTTCGACAGGGAGCGTTATATAATAGGTAGTGTAATCCTTGCTGGTGCCAGCGTTCATCACGCCGCCGTGCGACTCCACTACATTATCGATCTCATCCGGTTTGAAATTTTTGGTACCCTTAAAGAGGATATGCTCAAGAAAATGTGATATGCCATTATTTTTGGAATCTTCATTCACAGAGCCTGTCTTTATCCACGCCTGAACTGTGGTGATCTGTGTATGTGGGGTGAATTTATGCACCCCTGTAACTCCATTTTTAAGCTGAAACTCCACCGTCTCGCCCAATGCAACCCCTCCATAGAGAAATAAACACACGTACACTGCATATCTTAAAAGCGACATGTTGAAAAGCCTACAGTTTAGTCGTCTTTCTGTCTGAGAGCAACTTCGATTACGAAATGCTGATCCCCAACGTAGAATTTAACGCCGATACATACAACGTTGCTAGGGCGGTTGATTATATGGTTTCTGCCCGAGATAACGCTAGGTATACCGATATTATATTTAAAGCCCTGCTCTGCAAAGACTCTCTTAGAGCTACCAGCGATCATGTTAACAAATTCGCCAACTGCGTCTACAACGTCTTTCGACATATGTGTTTTCTTCTCGCCTAAGAAGCCAGAGACAAGATCTAGCACTAGCGGCTCTGGAAAGCTCAACACGATAAAACCTTGCATCTTGCCAGCTATACCGATAACGCCTGATATATCGTAAGTCATCTTCTCATCTTGTTTAACGTAAATCTCGCCCTTCTTCGGCTCAATACCGGTCATTGTCTCAAAAACGCTGATCGTCGCCGTAATAAACGGGTTTATCATCTCTGCTTTCATTGTTTACACCTCACCATCAACCTAAAATATATCTGACAGATTCACAAAAGTCTACTAAAATTTTAGCTGGAAGGGGCAACCAAGGTTTCCCTTACCCACTAACACTCCCCCCTTGAGGGGGAGTCGAATGTAGGGGCGGGGTCAGCCCACCCTAATTCGGTGAGGGGTCTCTTTCTGCAACCCCTCCCCGAAGCTAAAGCTTCGACCCTCCCTCAAGGGGAGGGT
>JAITWF010000026.1 GCA_031285415.1 Deferribacteraceae bacterium | reverse complement strand
ACATATCTGAAGAGAATGTTGAAAACATCATATCTGCACCACTTCCTGATGGATATTTGCGTTTAAGTGTTGAAGCGTTGGAGAAGATTTTACCATACATGAGGCACGGTTTAATGTATTCAGAGGCTTGTAAAGAGGCTGAGTATCAGCATTATATGCCATTGTCAGATGAAGTTATCGATGAATTGCCACACTATACTGAACCTTTACAACGATATCTGCTAGCAGATGGTAGCAAGATAGCGAACCCCACTGTGCATATAGCTCTGAATCAGCTACGCAAGATTATAAATGCTATTGTAAAAAGGTACGGCAACCCACAACAGATCGTTGTAGAGATGGCACGAGATCTGCCGATGGGGGCAGAGGAACGCAGAAAAATTATAAATCTACAGAAAGATAATCAAAAAGAGAATGAACGGATTCGAAAGGCGATTGAAGATCTTGAGCGTACTCCCTCTATTGATTCGATTCTGAGGTATAAATTATGGGAGGAGCAGAGACACCGCTGCATTTATAGCGGCAAAACGATCAACGCCGCAGAGGCACTCTCACATGAATGTGAGATAGATCATATATTGCCCTATTCAAAAACCCACGATGATAGTAAGTCCAACAAAGTTTTATGTTTTAAGAGTTCGAATCAGTACAAAAGAGATAGAAGTCCATATGAGGTGTGGGGAGACACGGATAATTATTTAGAGATACTGGATAGGGCAAAAGAGTTACCTGCTGGCAAAAGATGGCGATTTGAGAGCAGTGCTATGGAAAAGTTCGATAAGCAGGATGAATTTCTTGATAGTCAGCTAAACGACACTCGCTATATGTCCAGAGTTGCAAAGGAGTATCTGAACTGTATCTGCAAACTTAATCGCAATGGTAATAAAGATGTCTGGACTGTAAATGGTGCATTAACAGGGATGTTGCGACGAGCTATGGGATTAAATAATATTCTAGGTGATACTGGGGAAAAAAATAGAAACGATCACCGACATCACGCTGTAGACGCAGTCATAGTAGGAATTGTTGATCGAAGTATGATTCAAAAGATACACAGCATTGCCAAAAGATATGACTCAAATAGTAGAGTTGATAAACTCAATAAGATGTTAGGAGAGATGTTGCCACCATTTCCATTGGGTAGTAATATTCAAATTGTCAAGGATGAGTTCAGATGCCGAGTGGCGAAATCTATTAACAATATTATCGTATCACATAAACCTGATCATGGCAAAGAGGGAGCATTGCATGAAGAGACGGCTTATGGCAGATTAGCTGATGGTACATTTTTTACTCATAAAGAGGGTGTTTCTAAAAGAACGCCCACGATCGAGGTGCGCCATAAAGATAAAAGTGGAAAGATACACTATAAATGGTTTATGAGCGGCGGCAACTACTATGTAGATATAATTGACAATAATGGCAAGCCAGAAATGGAGTGTGTTACTATATTTAAAGCTAATCAGAGGGGGGTTGACGAAAATTGGTGGAGGGATAGATATCCTCAAGGTAAGCTTGTGATGAGATTATATAAATCGGATATATTGGAATATGAGGGGAAATATTATGTTATAGCAGGTCTTGATCCAGATGGATCAAGAGTTAAGTGTGTACCTGTAAATGATGCCAGAGATTCGAAAAATAGAGACGATAGACGTATCGGCAAGACAGAGTTATTAAAAAATGCAAAACATGTTACAATCGACTTCCTAGGCAATGTTCACCCTGCCAAGAAGATCGAATCATGATTCGGCGGATTGTGGATATCGCTATCGAGAACGTTTATCTTAGCAAGGAGAGGGGCTTTTTACTGGTGAAGCAGGGGGAGAATGAGGCAAAGATCCCCTTGGATGATATAGAATCTGTTATAATTCACTCGTATAGCGCAACATACTCACATATGCTACTGATGGAGCTTGCGGAACGTGGTATTCCGATGGTGGTATGTGGCAAGAATCACTCCCCATCGGCTATTTTGCTTGCACTGAATGGCAACTATCTACAGGCAGGGAGGATCGATTCACAGATCGCCGCCTCAAAGCCGATGAATAAACGACTATGGCAGGATGTAGTCTCCGCAAAGATACTCAATCAGGCGACAGTATTGGCGCACTATAACCTTCCGAACAAGGTGCTTATAGAGCTTGCCAAGGGAGTAACATCTGGCGATAGCAGCAATAACGAGGCACAGGCGGCGAGATATTATTGGCAAATGCTTATGTCGGACGGTTTCCTGCGCAATCAAGATGGAGAGGATTTTTGCAATATAGCGTTGAATTATGGATATGCAATCTTGCGCAGCTCTATGGCAAGGGCGATTGTGGGGGTTGGTTTGCAGCCATCTCTAGGTATACACCATTATAATAAACAGAATCCGATGCGACTTGTAGATGACATGATGGAGCCGTTTCGCCCTGTGGTTGATATGATTGTGTGCGACTTGGCGGCTGGTGGCGCAACAGAGCTTGGTAAAGATGAGAAGCTTGCACTGGCGAAGTGCATTCACTTTGATATAGCTGGGGCAGATGGACGCACGCCAGTGGTTAACTGGATGGAGAAAGTTGCCATTAATTTGCTATATGTGTACGAAGGTGTAAAGAAAAAATTAGAAATGCCGATAATGTAATAAACCGCCATTTATAGGAGGTGGTTTATGAATACTTATTTAAGTGGGTACCGCATTATGTGGCTATTTGTTATGTTTGACCTTCCCACAATCACAGAAGAGGATAGAAAAGAGGCAACTAAGTTCAGAAAGTATCTACTGGATGAAGGTTTCGATATGATGCAGTTTTCTGTCTACACTCGATACTGCACAAGCTATGAACAGATCGAATCGCTCGAAAAGCGAATATCGTGTAGCTTGCCCAAGGGCGGCAAGATCTTTACATTCCAAATTACCGACAAACAGTACGGCAATAGTCATCTATACTATGGGCATAGCAAGAAGAAGGCTAAAAATCCAGAGGCGGCAATTATATTTCAGAGCGGCTGGGAAGCATTTATATAGTCGCCAAAAAAATGAATAGTTCTGGTGATTTTGGAGCAGAAATAGGGCAAATTTTATAACATCTAGTGGGAAATATCCTTTAGTTATTAAAGGTATATCCCATAGATATTATAGCATACTTACAGATGGGGTCAAGCCAGAACTCTTGCAAATCTTCAACTAACAAGAATTTAATTATAGCATACTTACAGATGGGGTCAAGCCAGAACTATGGCTGGAATTGTGACTATTATGAGTTGATTATAGCATACTTACAGATGGGGTCAAGCCAGAACGAAGGAGGCAACAGAGATTGAGAGCTAAATATTATAGCATACTTACAGATGGGGTCAAGCCAGAACGCATGCCCTGAGGCGATAGGAGCGTTAGGAATTATAGCATACTTACAGATGGGGTCAAGCCAGAACTGAATTGTTGCGCTAGCCCCAGAAGGGCTAATTATAGCATACTTACAGATGGGGTCAAGCCAGAACTCCTGAGCGCCATGCATACGTTCCCAATTAATTATAGCATACTTACAGATGGGGTCAAGCCAGAACAATTTCCCAGATGGGGAGATTGACCGATGGATTATAGCATACTTACAGATGGGGTCAAGCCAGAACTCACAATAACGATGGAACTATTATTGATTAATTATAGCATACTTACAGATGGGGTCAAGCCAGAACCCGTGGGCAATCGCTTACTAGCGTCTCATTATTATAGCATACTTACAGATGGGGTCAAGCCAGAACGAGGCGTGAGGCTATAAACTCTTTACTCTCATTATAGCATACTTACAGATGGGGTCAAGCCAGAACTGAGCATTTTAGAGCGATCTGGATCGTCTAATTATAGCATACTTACAGATGGGGTCAAGCCAGAACAAAGTAAAGCCCAAGTTCCTATAGCATTTCATTATAGCATACTTACAGATGGGGTCAAGCCAGAACGTACCTCCCCCTTAGCTCTGTATACTCATTTTGCATATTATCATATGCTGCCAGAAGTGGGGCGGACACGTTATCGATTTCGTGCATAATATTATCGCAGTTATTCACTGCTAGCTGGACGATCTGTCCGTCCAGATGTTTATTATCTCGCATTGACAGCAAGATCCCTTTGATCTCATCTGGCGACATCGATTTTTTATAGCTTCGCACGCCGTAGAGTGCGCTGAATACATCTGCCACAGCCATAATGCGCTCTGGCACAGTCAGCTCCGCCGCCGTTAGCCCCTTTGCGTAGCCCTCACCATTAAGCTTCTCGTGGTGCCGTGCCGCAATGTGCATAATCTCATCGCTGATATTCCCCTCGAGTATCTCATAAGTCATATCGATATGTGTTCTCATGATCGCCATCTCTTCTGGGCTTAATCTGCCAGTGCTTTCGAGGATCTCTAGCGGCACTCCAGCCTTTCCAAGATCGTGAATCAGTGCGCCTGCCTTTATCTGCTCGATCGTAATATCGTCAAGGTTAGCGTACCGTGCAAGCAACTCCGCCACCGTCGTCGTACCGATAGTATGGTTGACAGTGTGTCTGCTCCTATAATCGATCGAATAAACCGTCATCTTGAGGTAATCAAGCACCTGTGCGTCGGTAAGCGATAACCCCTGCATTAATTCGATATACTCGTCGTCGATATCAAAGGGCGGCTCTATCTTTAGACCGATAAAAATCTCAATAAGTATCGGATCAAATGCCCCCTTCGTGTGCTCTAGATATCTAGTAAGCTTCTCTGTGGACATATTGGCTTGTGCCAGAATATCCAGCCTGTCTGCCAGATGGAGGATCTGCGCAATCAGGCGAACATCTTCATTTGGCTCCATAGTGGCTAATTTATCGTACCGAGTGTGGTGAAATAGGATAGGGGTAGCCATCTCTTTGATCGGAGAGAAATATTTTATGAATAGGTAGCTATAGATAGAGTGTTCCCATGCGCCAGAGGCGTCCTCTGCGACAAGCTTTTCAATCTCTTCGGTTTTATATGCGCCGATATCGTGCAGAAGTGCGGCGATACAGATATCACGCATTTCGCTTTCATTATGTTTGTTCAGTGCCTTTAGCATTTTGAATGTAAGGTATGCCACACGCTTTCCGTGATCCACCAGGCGAGGCTCCACGTAGCTCAATGTTTTCCCCATAATCTCAAGCATATTATAAGGTCTAACCAACTGCGAGCTATACATCTTTCACCTCTTCATCTTTTAGATCTAAGTATTTTCTGATAATCTCCTGCTCCACCTTGCCTTTGCGAAGCGATGGCACAGGCACTCGCACCACAAGATCCAGCTCCGTAGGGCTTTTGAATATTATCGACGTTCGAGGGTCGGAGGAGGCAGGCTCTACGCTATGCTTGATCGCTAGCTCCTCCATATATTTGCGTGCTTTCTTAAGGTACGGCTCGCATACAGCATTTGCAGCAAGCAGCAGGAGCCTCTCTGTGCGTCTCCAATCGCTATTTGCAAGCACTGGCACATGGAAAACGTGCAACAGATACTCATGCATGAACGATTCATTTACTACTGGCGTTGTCAGAAGCATAGCATTTGGCACCGATATTGTGCTACCTGTGTACTGGTGCAGGTTTTGCCCAGGGCCGATCTCTAGTAGTGTTGTGGTGAGCATATTGGTATCGATTACGTCGCCTCGATGTGTGCCAACGCTGATCCTGTCGCCTATTCCAAACTGGCTGGAGACTGTGCGAGCGATCCCACCCATAAAGTTTGTGATCACCTCTTTGAAGATCATAACGAATGCCACGGCAACGGCGGCAACGCTGAACGCAAGCTCCTTTATCTGATATCCCCAGATAAATATCATCCCTGCGAAGAACAGAAATGCGCTGATATTGCGAGTATTCACAACCCAGCGACGACGGCTATCATTTGAAAGACCGTGCCAAGAGCTGATCTGTTTTATAACTACAGCTCGCAGAATTATCAAAATAAAGAGTAGGGCGACCGTTTTGATAACGCCAGTTACGAAGTACGGCTGCCTTGAGAGTGCTGCAAGAGCCTCATGTAACTTATCCATTTATATCCACCACCACAATTTCGGAATAACTTCCAGTCCGCATGCTGGGGCCCCACGTGCCAAATCCGCACGACACGATCAGGTTGTATGCGCCCTCTGTCATAAGTCCCCATGCGTTTTTGTAGATCCTATCGACCACAAAGTTGAATGGGAAGAGCTGCCCATTATGGGTATGTCCAGAGAGCTGTAGATCTGCCCCACTAGCAGAAGCCTCCTCTAAGATGACATTCTGCGGCTGATGATCAAGCACCACAATGGCGGAATCGGTTGCACCGCCTATAAGCTTCGAAAGGGGCGCACGGCTGCCACGATAGCGCAACGCTCGATAATCATCTCTGCCTACTAGCGTCAGATTCAATGGCTCGATGTAGATAGCCTCATCTCGCAGTAGCGGTATCTTTGCGTCGTCAAATGCCGTCTTTACGCTATCCACCTGACCGCCGTGATACTCGTGATTGCCTAGAACGCTGTAAACGCCATACCGGCTCTCTATTTTAGAGAAGATCCCTTTAATATCCCTATCAATAAACGGCTGTAGCTCGCCATCGATGATATCGCCAACCATCACAACAATATCTGGCGAAAGGGCGTTTATCCGCTCAACCATCTTGTGAAGGGCGTTTAGGCTGGTGTACGAGGCGATATGCAGATCAGATACAGCTACGATCCTTATGTTATCTGGTATCTGCTTGTTGATCTCTATCGAATAGCTCGTTACTCTAGGGGTTACAGAGTTTATATGCCCATAGATGAATATTACGAAGGTCGCCAATATCGCCAGCACGCCGATCTTTAACCTAGAGTTTGCAATAATGCTCGCTCTTTTACAGATTAACATGATAATTAACGCAATGTCAAATATTACGATTACCATGACTAATATTGACATAAATCCGATAACGGCGGATGAGAACCAGTAGAAAAAGGCAGGGAGGTCTATTTCGAGCGAGCGGCGGAAGAACTGCACGATCACGTAAGATTCGGCGAACAGTGTGAATAGTATTGCAAAAGCAATACGGCTGCCAATCACCCTGCCGAATGCCGCATATAGATGAATGCCTGTATATGCGCATAGGAGTAGGGTGACGGCGATAAATTTATAGATGAACATTATATAGTGAGGCTAAATATCGCTTCCGATATAATCGAGCCGAGCGTTCCCTCGTCGTCTGCGAACGGCTCTGAATCTCGCACAAATGCTACGGCGATCACTTTATCAGTCAATATTCCAGCGGCATCTCGCACTGTGTGGCTATATGCGGCGTAATGTTTATCTTCGGCAGAGAATACAGCATTGATTGCATTCTGTTCGGCAAGATAGGGGATAATCTTTAGAAAAAGCTCTTTTCCATCATTTTGAGTGATATTGGCGGTGATGATCTTTGATTCGCTACCATTTTGCACCCATATGATAGCACTATCGGCGGAGAGTAGCTCTAGCGTCTCCTTTAGAAGCCAATCGGCGGTGAGTTTCCCCTTCACAGCGGCAGTCACAATGTGCGCAAGGCGCAGCTCATTTGCCTTTGAGGATTCACTGTTGAAAGCATTGTCCATGTCAGCACGTAGCTGACTTACAGAATTTTTAATGTTAGAAAAAGCTTGTTCGTGCATATATCCACCCTCTATCCAGCATAGTACAAAGATGATTTTATCGCAATAAGAAAAGAGGGCAGGGGGAGTTGCAACTTTACATAAAAGATCTTATCGGATGTAATCAATTATATCCCATAAATACAGTATGTTTAGACCATAACATTTTTCTTTTTAGATGGCAAGCAGTATGTTTTTGCAAAAATAACCGCTGAAATGCCCATAAAACAACAACATCTGATAAGATCTTTTATGTAAAGTAATATTTACTATAGGTAATGCTAAATGCTATTTAATTCGCTGACTTTTCTGATATTTTTCCCTATTGTAACGGTTTTATACTTTGTTATTCCTCGAAAGTTCAGATATCTGTGGCTTCTTGCTGCTAGCTACTACTTCTATATGTCGTGGAATCCGAAATATGCCCTTTTAATCCTCACCTCCACATTTACCACGTATCTGTGCAGTTTAATGGTATCTAAGGCGAGTACAGTATCTAAAAAGAAGCTCTATGTCGCCCTTAGTTTACTTATAAATCTAACAATTCTGTTCACATTTAAATATCTTAACTTCTTTACCGACACTCTGAACCAGCTATTTAATATGTCCGCACCGACGTTTAGCCTTATTCTGCCAGTTGGAATCTCATTTTACACCTTTCAGGCGTTGGGGTACACCATCGACGTATACCGTGGCGAGGTGACTGCCGAGCGAAACTTCTTTAAATATGCACTCTTCGTGTCGTTCTTCCCTCAACTCGTGGCTGGTCCTATCGAGAGGTCTAAAAACCTGCTGAATCAGGTGCGGATGATGGAGAGTGTGCAGTTTAACTACGAGCGCATGCGCAGTGGGCTACTTCTGATGATCTGGGGGCTTTTCCTAAAGGTCGTGTTAGCGGAGAGGGCGGCTATTATCGTGAATCAGGTGTACAATAACTATGAGAATTACACTGGATTTTACGTAATTATCGCTACCTTCCTCTTTGCGATTCAGATCTATGTGGATTTTTCAGCATATTCGTTGATAGCTATCGGAGCGGCGGAGGTTTTAGGGTTCAACCTTATGCAAAACTTTAATACGCCGTACTTTTCAAGGACAGTTGGCGAATTCTGGCGCAGATGGCATATCTCCCTTTCGACCTGGTTTCGAGATTATCTATATATTCCGCTAGGTGGGAATCGTTGTAGCAGATGGCGAAAACACCTGAATATCTTGATAGTGTTTGTTGTGAGCGGTTTGTGGCACGGTGCAAACTGGACGTTCGTTATCTGGGGCGGATTGAACGGTATCTATCAGATCATCGGGGCAGAGCTAAAACCTATCAAGACTCGTATAGTGGATACTTTCAAGATTAATACCGAATCGTTTAGTCATAAATTCTTTCAGATTGTGGTGGTCTTCTCGCTAATAAATCTATCGTGGATCTTCTTTAGAGCGCCATCGACAAGCGTTGCAATCAACATGATCACGCATATCTTCGCCGAGTTTAATATCTGGATCTTTGTGGATGGCTCTATATATAAGCTCGGGCTTACCGCTCTGGAGCTAAAAATATTAGTGCTATCGTTGACGGCACTACTTATCGCAAGCCTCTGCCAATACAACGGTATCTCGATTCGAGCGAAGCTGGCAGAGCAGGCGATCTGGTTTCGCTGGGCGGCGTATATTACGGCGATCATGATCCTGCTAATCTTCGGCTACTACGGCCCAACGTATAGCCCAAGCGATTTTATATATTTTCAATTTTAAGGGCGAATAGATGAAAAAATTATTGTTAACTATACTCTTTCTGGTGTGCGCCGTGTTGGTTGCATGGCAGGTGAATGAGGTTTTAAAGTTTAAACATACTGATGGTAATCTCATATTGGAAGCATTTTATTCAAATAAGAAGCCTATTGATGTATTAATGCTTGGAAGTAGTCATACGTATGATCACTTAAATGCTGGAATTATGTGGAGATCTGAGGGTGTTTCTGCATTTGCTCTTGCAGCTGGTTCTCAACGATATTGGAGTTCTTATTACTACCTTAAGGAAAGTTTAAAATACCTCAAGCCGCAGGTACTGATTTTTGATGTTGGTGGTGGTGCTAGATATTCGGGCAGGCATTCAGATAGTACTATTACTATATGGAGTACGTTGGGATTGCGCTCATATATTGACAAAGCAAGAAGCATTGCATTGTCTGTACCATCAATCGATAGGAGGGTCAGTATATTTTTAGGTATACCAGAGTACCATTCACGTTATAGAGAGCTTAAAGAAGATGACTTCCCTTTTTTAACATCCAAAGAGATATCATCAGTAGTATTTGGACGTATACATACAAACATATACAAAAATAATATTCAAGATATGTCAAGTATTCAAGATATGAAGGCATTGGATGAAAAAGATGAGGAGTTCTTTTTAAAAATATTGGATCTTGCTAAGCAGAATGATATTAAGGTACTGCTTGTAAAATCACCATATCAATTACCACCAGAGCATCAGAAAATATATAATTATATTGATAATATTGCTAAAGCGCACGGAGTTGAGTTTTTGAATTTCAATCTATCATATAAAGATGTAGGGATTGACCCATTATATGATTTCAGAGATTTTAGTCATTTTAATGTTCATGGTATTAAAAAATATTCAATGTATCTTGCCAAATATCTTCGAGAAAATTATAACGTTCCTGATAGACGAAACGATCCAGAGTACGCCGAATGGGATAAGTGGGCGAACGATTACTACATGCTTGCGTTTACACCAAAGCTCAATACAACACTGCAAGAGTACCTGAAATTGCTAAAAAACTACAGTAACGATGTGGTAGTTTTCACCGTCGTAACTGACGAGGCAAGCCGTCAGATCGGCAAGATATCTCAAGAAGAACTGTCTATTTTAGGGATAGATGCCGATTTAAAAGGGAAGCATCAGTATGGTTACGTAAGCGTTTACGATACAGAGACAGGATTTGATTATGAGGAGATATCAGAGAATCAGACGATTATATTTAAGGATCGACGAGATAAATTACCTATGGGGGTAGATGTAAAGAGCAGGGGAGGTAGAGATCTTAATAAAAATGAGAATACTATTTCAAGTATTAAAATAAATGGACAGGAGCATTCAAAAAATAAGCGAGGGCTAAACATAGTCATCTACGATAAAAAGCGCAAAACAGTGATCGACAGCTTCTACGTGGACACACATGGCGATCCAACTTTCACAATAAAAAGATAAAGGGCGAGATATCTCGCCCCTACTATAATTATCTCAACTTCGCTCCGAACTTATCTTCCAGGCTCTTTGCGATCTTCATTAGCATTGGGTTCACCACCTCGTCTGTGAGTGTAGCGTCATCATCTGAAAAGAGTATCCGAAACGTCAGGCTTATCTGCCCATCGGTGATACCAGCACCAGCGTATCTATCGTACAGGATAACATCCTTCACAAGTTTGCCACCCTCGTAGATATCAGCGATCATCGCTGCCGATATCACCGAAGTCGGCACCGTTACAGAGATATCTTTATAAACCTGTGGGTATCTGCCGAATTTGCTATACGATATCCCCTTAACGGCATGTTTTGCTAGCAGGTCAAAATCCAGCTCCGCAATATAGACAGGGGCTTTCAGGTCGAGTTTCTCCTCTATCTCGGGGTGCAGTGCGCCGATAAATCCTATCGTCTCTCCTTCGCACGCTATTGTAGCAGCTTTTCCAGGGTGCAGATACGCTATATCTTCGCACTGTTTATACTGAACGGTAACACCAGCCATATCAAATAAACTGTCGCAGATCCCCTTTAGGTAGTAGAATGTGTCGGTATCGTTCTTTTTGACCGACCACGACATCGGGGTGTAGTCGCCCATAATGCCGATAGCAAGATGGCTCGATTCATTCGGTTTCACCTCTGCCTCTTTAAAGACAGTTGAAAATTCAAAAAGCTTGATCGACTTGTACCCCTGATTCCAGTTCGTTTCAAGGCTCTTCAATACTCCAGGGAATACAAGCGAGCGCAACGCCTCCATCTCCTTTGAGATCGGATTGATTAGCTGCACATGCCCCTTATCAAATAGCGATAGATACTCCTCCGACATAAATGAGTAGTTTATCACCTCATTAAACCCTAACGATGCCAAGTTGTGACGCATATCTTTACAGAGTGAAAGTTCGTATTTAAGCGGTGTTCCATCGGATGAAAGTTTTGGCAGAGTTACGGGGATGTTGTCGACTCCGTAGATCCTTGCTACCTCTTCGGCGATCCCTGCGGCATGCACTAGATCCGAGCGGTGAGAGGGAACGAGAACCGTAATCTCATCGTCGTTACACGTTGTCATTATGCCGAGTCTGCCTAAGATGTTGCATATATCATCGTTTGTAAACTCGACGCCGATAATATTTGAGATCTGGCGTGCGCTAGTGGCAACGCTTCGCACAGCAGGTGGGCGAGCGCCGTCAGTTAACGCACCTGTCAGAGTGATTCCGCCGCATATCTGGCAGATCAGATCTGCCGCATAGTCGAGCAGGGTGCGAGTATTGCCGTAATCTACCCCTCTAGCGTATCTATATGATGAATCAGAGTTAATTCCAAGCTTTCTCGATGTTACCCCTACCGAAGATGGCGTAAAGTATGCGCATTCGAGGAATATATCGACGGTATCGGGGTTAATTCCAGAGTGAATCCCCCCCATAACGCCTGCAACGCCTAATACTTTGCTATGATCGGCGATTACTGCTATTGAGCTGTCGAGTTTGCGCTCCTTTCCATCGAGGGTAGTGATCGTTTCGCCGTCAGCCGCCTTGCGCACTATGATCCCTTTATCGATCACCTTGAGGTCAAAGGCGTGCATAGGCTGCCCATATTCGAGCATTATATAGTTTGTGATATCAACAACATTATTCACAGGGCGCATTCCTGCGCTTTTTATGCGATTTTGTAGCCACATCGGCGATGGTGCTACCTGCACACCCTGCACAATCCTTGCAGAGTAGTATGGGCAATCGTCCAGAGCCTCTACCTTTACAGAGGCTAAGTTGCTAGTATTCACGCCACTTTCATCTACGGCAAATGCCATAAACGATAGCGGTTGGTCGAATATTGCACCCATATCTCTAGCAATGCCGTAGATACTAAGGCAATCGCCTCTATTCGGCGTGATCGATATATCAAGGATCGTGTCGCCAAGCCCTAATATAAAGCTAGCGTCTTCGCCTAATATATACTGCCCTTTAGGGAGTACGATAATGCCGTTATGGCTGTCGGATATGCCTAATTCACTTTCAGAGCAGAGCATGCCAAACGATTCAACTCCACGAATTTTAGCCGCCTTTATCTTCAATCCGCCAGGCAGTGTAGCGCCGATCTTCGCTAATATTACATACTGATCCTTTGCAACATTTGGTGCGCCGCAGACGATCTGTAGCTCCTCTTTGCCGTCGAACACCTTGCAGACGTTGAGTTTGTCTGCGTCTGGATGTTTTGATACATCGCTCACATAGGCGATACAGATCCCCTCTATCGGGTATGTATGCTCTATGCCATCGACCTCAAGCCCAGCAGAGGTAATACTTTTTACTATATCTTCATCGGAAATACGTGCTACATTTACATAATTTTGCAACCAATTTAAACTAACCTTCATATTGTAGTGGCTCCTTAGAACTGCTCGACGAATTTAAGACTATTTTCAAAGAAGAGGCGCAGGTCGTCGATCCCGTATTTAATCATGGCGATCCGCTCTAGCCCCATGCCAAAGGCAAATCCGCTATACTCATCACTATCGATAGATACAGCCTTTAAGACCTCTGGGGCGACCATGCCGCTGCCAGCGATCTCGAGCCATGTGGTGCCTTTGCAAACTCGGCACCCTTGCCCTTTGCACAGCACGCACCCCATATCGACCTCCATCGACGGCTCGGTGAATGGAAAGTAGCTTGTGCGAAAGCGCACAGGGATATCGCTACCAAATAGTTGGTGAACGAAGTGCGTCAATGTGCCTTTAAGTTCGCTCATGCTGACGTTTTTATCGATATAAAGCCCCTCAATCTGGTGAAACATTGGGGAGTGGGTGACGTCGTAATCTGATCTGTAGACCTTGCCAGGGGCGATGATCTTGATCGGAGGCTTCTGGTTAAGCATGGTGCGCACCTGTACAGGGGAGGTGTGTGTGCGCAGAAGAAGGTTGTCGGATATATAGAATGTATCCTGCATATCTCTAGCAGGGTGACTTTTCGGCACGTTTAATGCTTCAAAGTTGTAGAAATCCTCTTCGATCTCGGGGCCTGTCGCTACGGCGTAGCCCATTGCGCCAAAGATCGAGACGATCTCGTCGTAAACTTGATGTATAGGGTGAAGGCTTCCCCTCTTGGCAGGGATACCTGGCATTGTAACGTCTAACTTTTCAGATATTAGCTTCTCATTGCGCTCTTTATGCTTGAACTCCGCCTCTTTTTCGCTATAAAGCTCCTCAAAGGCTACGAATACCTTGCGGATCTCTGCTCCAGCGGCTGGACGCTCCTCTGGGGATAGCTTGCCAAGCTCTTTATTTAATTCACTTATAACGCCC
>JAITWF010000076.1 GCA_031285415.1 Deferribacteraceae bacterium | reverse complement strand
TCTTCCGATCTGGCACCAGTGATATACACTTTGAGGGGCGAGACAACGCCTTTCTGGTGCGTCTACGTGTAGACGGCAGACTTACCACCTATAAACGATACCCTAAAAGTGTACATGAGCCGATCGTCGCTCGTATCAAGGTTATCGCCTCTCTCGATGTTGCTGAAACTAGACGCACACAGGATGGTAGGATCAACTTAAAGATCGGGAACCGCTCGATCGATATCCGTGTATCGTGCATGCCGTCGGTGAACGGCGAGAAGATCGTATTAAGAATTTTGGAACGCTCCACCGAATTCGCCACACTGGCGCAGGTTGGCATGGAGGGGCATCTATTAGATCTTTATAAACCGTATCTCGATAGGCCAAACGGCATTATACTCGTTACAGGCCCTACAGGAAGCGGCAAAACCACCACTCTATACGCCTCCCTCCTTGCGATGAATCGTGAGAATAAGAACGTCGTTACCGTCGAAGATCCGGTCGAGTATCATATCGACAATATAACGCAGGTGCAGGTAAACCCACCAGCGAACATCACCTTTGCGAACGCTATACGTGCATTTCTGCGGCAAGACCCCGATATAATCCTAGTGGGTGAGATTCGTGATACCGTTACGGCAGAGGCGGCGGTGCAGGCGTCTTTGACTGGTCACCTTGTGCTTTCAACTCTGCACACAAACGACGCACCTACAGCGGTATCACGTCTTATCGAGATGGATGTAGAGCCATTTCTAATATCATCATCGCTACTACTCGTTATCGGACAGAGGCTTGTGCGCAAAGTTTGCCCACAGTGCCGCACAGAGGTGCAGACAGACCCTACTATTCGCAAAATATTTAACGAAGCTGGCTTCGACTTGCCTAGCTATATAAAGGGGAGCGGCTGCGAAAACTGCTTCCAGACTGGATATAGAGGGCGTATCGGCATCTTTGAAATGCTCTCTATCAACGACGATATCAGACGACTTGTCAATAGAAGTGCCTCCGCCTTTGAAATTAGGGAGGAGGCTCGCAAACACGGATACGTCACGATGTTTGAGCATGGCGTAGAGATTATCAGTAAGGGGCTTACCACCCCAGAAGAGCTACTATCCGTCACACGGTCGGAGCAGTAATGGCTACATTCGTATACGTCGGCACTACAAAGACAGGGAAGAGCGCAAAGGGCACCAAAGAGGCACTATCAAAGCAGGCTGCCCTTGTGGAGCTCACAGCCGCAGGGATCTTCGTATCAGACATTCGTGAAAGCGGCAGTAAAACTAGATTAAAAGCATTTCAAGGGTTAATCAAACCGAAGAAAAACCTCGCCGACTACTTCTTTCAGGTATCGCTACTTCTGCGTAGCGGTATCCCCCTTGTGGAGGCACAGAATATCGTCGCTCGCACGATGAACTCGCCAAAGGAGCGAGAGATAATCCTAGACACCGCCTCAAAGATATCAGAGGGTATGCGCTTCTCCGACGCTATGGCTCGCCACGAAACGTACTTCGATCCGATGTATGTAAATCTTGTAAAAGCCTCTGAAAAGGTCGGTAGACTTGCAGAAGTTCTGATGGATATCGCTGAATATGAGGAGCAGAAGGGGAAAAATACCGATAAACTCACCTCTGCTATCATCTACCCATCATTTATCATGACAGCTGGTATGGGCGTTATCGTATTCCTACTAGTTGTAATCGTGCCGAAGATGCAGGGGATCTTTAATTCTGTCAAGCAGGAGCTGCCATCCGTCACCAAAGCGATGCTAGCCATGGCAAACTTTACCAAAAATTATGGACTTCTGGTGTTCTTCCTCGTCGTAGTAGGGGCTATCACACTGCAATATATGTATCGAAAGAATGAGAAGTTTCGCATGAGGATGGATCGCCGCCTATTCAAGATCGATATGGTTGCACAATCTGCTATGACGAGATTTGCACATATCCTGTCATTTCAGCTCAAAGAGGGGCTTCCACTCACCGACGCTCTATATTACGCCACATTAACGGTTAATAATCGGTATATGAAGAGCGTATTGGAGGATGTGCGCGGCTCTGTACAGGCTGGGGTGAAGTTTTCGACCGCCGTCAAAGAGGTTGGGATCTTTCCAGAGCTATTCCCTGCCGCCGTCTCGACTGGCGAAAAATCGGGCAATATGCCAGAGCTGCTAGAGCGTGTGAATATCTTCTACGCTAAAAAGATCGATAAAGCTGTATCTGGCTTCCTTTCAATCTTGGAGCCGCTATTTATCGTACTTATCGGCGGTATGGTGGGCTTTGTGGTCGTCGCTATCATGCTACCGCTATTCGATATAAACACAATGGTTCAATAAAAGTGTGCAAATTTTGCACACTTTAGCACTCACTGCACAGTCCCAGTCACAAAAAACTCTCATTTATCAACATATTCCAAATGGCACACTTTTCGCTTATACTATCTACAGAAGATAAACAACACGGAGGCATGATATGAAAAAGTTATTTGTACTAGCAGCAGTAGTTGCATTTGCAATGGTAGGAGTGAGCGCATTCGCACAGGGCGGATTTGGCGGCATGGGCGGCGGAAATGGCAACGGATATGGACACGGCTACGGACATAACGGCGGATTCGGCGGCGGTGGCTGCTGGAACGGTAATGGCAACGGCAACTTCCCAGGGCAGAATGCACCTGCTACAATCACAAGCGAAGAGGATGCCCTCAAAGCGGTTAACGGCTATATGGCTGAAAACCTAAAAGGATATAAGACAGGTAATGTAACATCGTTCAATAGACCAATGGGTACAGCGTATAGCGTTGAAGCAACAGACGCATCTGGCAACAAGTTCTTCTTCATCGTCACCCCTTACGGTGCGGTAAGAGGGCCTATCCAGGGCAACCAAGGCGTTTGGAATAAGTAATATAACGTCCTATTTTCAAAAACTCAAACCGCCATTGCAGCCCCCCTGTGATGGCGGTTTTTTTTTACCACTCCGTCATTGCGGACTGCTTGCACAGGGCAGCCTTTCCACTGTGCTAAACGCTCCTGTTAGTCACTTATATAAAAGTGACCAAAGGGAACGTGCTGCGCAATAGAGGCAAGCCTAGCTCACGGCAGTGCCGCAATCCAGAAATCATTTAATACTGGACTGCGGCTCGCAGGCCGCAGTGACATGTTTTTTTTGCCGTCGAGGTTCTACCCTATCAGCTGCATCGCTAGCGACGGAAAGGTATTCGCCTGTGCAAGCATTGCCGTTGCGGCGTTCATACGTATCTGCGACACGATATACTTCGACGACTCTGCCGCTATATCGGTATCACGGATATCAGACTGGGCAGAGATCAGATTCTGCCGTGTGATAGCGTTATTATCTATCGCATATTGCAGCCTCATCACATAAGCCCCCACCGAAGCCTCCGCCTTTAATGCTCTTTCCAACGCCTGTGTAGTTGTCGTAATCGCCCTTTGCGCCTGCGCTGGGTTATTCACATAGATATCATCTAGCCCAAGCGACTTTGTATCCATCCTACCGATGGCAAAATCGATCTTCTGCCCCTCATTCGCCCCCACCTGCGTCTGCCGTCTGTTATCCTTTATATCGACGTAGACGGTCGTTGGGGCGTCGGAGGTAGAGAAGGTGATTCGTGAATCCGCTGGATTAAGCTCTGGTGTACTGCTATTCATCTCCGAGATATCAAAATCAACGCCCTGTACCACCCCTTGCAATACGCCGTTCCTTACGGAGGTGGTATTAGAGAGGTTTTTGCCAGAGGTATGAACGGTTATAGTAGCGTTCCTCCCCTCTTTCAGCGTCGTAAAGCCGAGAGCGTTTATCAGATCCTCATCTCCACTAAAGAAGATCTCTGATTTATCGCCAGTTAAGGCAGATTGCAGCACAAACCCACCATTTACACCCATAGTAGCAGTTGCGCTACCGTTATAGATCACGAGGTTTTCGTTTATACCATGGGCGTTGCGGTCGCTAATCTTTGCCCCCATCCCCATAGCTATCAGGGCATTCGTCAGCTTCTCATTCAGCGTTTCAATCGTATCAAGGCTATCGAGATAGATCGTAGCCTCTTTATCTTGACTATAGAGCGTTAACGCCTGTGTACCGCCTAAAATACCAACCCCATCTGCATTTGTGAATGAGGCAATATCACTTAGACGAGTGTTATTATCGGCAACAAACTGGCGGCCATCGGCTTTAAATGTTGCTGGTGATTTAGCACTTGCGCCGCCGAACCCCTCTGTCGAGGTGTCCCACATTATCTTTGCGCCCACTATCGTATACTCGTGATCGGCATCTAATATCAGCGAATAGACCGTCCCCTCGCCGTAATCGGTATCGTATACTGCATGAGTCGAGAATGCAGTATATGTGGTGTCAGGTTTTGCTTGTATTGCAATCTCTTCAATTGCGTCCCTTGCCGCCTCCACAGTGATGATCGACATATCGCCCTCGACGATCCTATCAAGGTTGTCCGCCTGCCATGCAGTAATCGTCAGCCCTCCGCCGATAGTAAGCGTTTTCGTCCTATCAGCGTCGTTCGCAGATTTCAGATCTGTAAATTTAATCTGTTCAGACTCCTCCAGCCCTGTCGCCGCATCCACAAAGGTTACAGTATATGTGGCAGAGGCTACAATCGCAGGGATAGTCTGATCGCTCTTGATAATAAAGTATCCAGAACGAGTATTCGCCGTAGTAGTGACAGTTTGCGTCATATTATAGGTGGTGCCGCTCTCTGGAAAGTGCCGCACCGCCGTAGTAGCCGCCCTCGAGGCACTCGATACATTTACGTTGAACGCCGTATCAAGCCGAGAGAGATCTTGCACGCCTGTCACAGGGGTTGAATTATCAGAGAGCATAAGCTCGTGAATATTGCTATCGATCATCATCTTATTCGAGGAGTAGACGGTATTTTCGCCAGCTGTAACTTTGAAATCCAGCTTGTACGAGCCATCCGCCACCATCCCAGTCACGATCGGCGTCACATTCGAGTTTGTGGACGACGCAAGTGCCGCTGCGTCGCCAGTCAAGAGCTTCTTCGTATTATACTCAGTGTTTGCAGAGATCATATTGATCTGATCTTTGATAGCGTTTATCTCGTTCTGCATAACCGATCTATCGTTTGCCGTAATAGCTGTATCGCTTGCCTGGATGGCGATCTCATTCATCCGCTGCACCATATCGGTGATCACGTCGATCGCCCCTTCGGCGGTTTGCAGAAGGGAGATCGTGTTCTGCGCATTCAATGTACCCCTTGTGAGTCCATTTATTTGCGAACGAAGCCGTTCAGAGACCATCAGCCCCGATGGATCGTCGTCGGCGTGGTTTATGCGAAACCCAGTCGACAGCCGCTCGATCGACTTTTGAAGCGACTGCGCCGTGAAGTTTATACTATTTTGGGCTACTATAGCGTTGCTATTTGTACGAATGTTAATCATAACGCCCCCCCTTTAAATAGTAGAGTTAATGGCGGCACCAGGCATCTCTTTGGCAAGCCGCTGTAGCGCAAGCGATTCCTCTGGAGGAAACTGCATAACTACCTGCCCA
>JAITWF010000019.1 GCA_031285415.1 Deferribacteraceae bacterium | reverse complement strand
TTGAAAAATCTTCTGAACGACAGAGAGATTATTAATTTTGGTGTGCCAGCTCCGCTTCAGCGGTTTATAGCCTCCAAAATATCGGCGAAACGGTCAAAAATCGTTGCCCCTCATTATCAAAAGATGGGGGGAGGCTCGCCACAGCTAGCTCTCACACAGGAGCTACTGGCTAAAGTTGCGCCATTGTACAAAGAGAAGTCTGGCAGAGAGCTAGACACCTTTACTGCAATGTGTTACTGGCATCCATATATTGAAGATACTGTTAAAACAGTGATGAAGGGGGATTACGATCGGATAATCCTCCTTCCGATGTATCCGCAATATTCCAGCACCACTACAGGTGCGTGTTTCAATAGATTTAATCGTGCTATATCGAAAACGCCCCCTAGAGGCGTTATCACTCGTGTATCGCAGTTTCACACCGATTCAGGCTACCTTAAGTCGCTTGCACTACGCATTCAGGAGGCGGCAGCACGGCTCGATAAGGGGATGGGCGGCGTACATTTATTGTTTTCAGCTCATTCTCTACCACAATCGGTGATAGATGCAGGCGATCCATATCTCGATCAGATATACGAACAGATCGGTGAGCTTGTTAAAATTCTAGAGCCACGCAGCTTTTCGCTGGCATTCCAAAGCAAGCTTGGCAGGATGAAGTGGCTTACACCATCTGTAACAGATGAGATGAAACGGCTTGCACAGTTGCAAATATCTGATATAGTGGTACTTGCTATCTCATTTGTAAATGATCATATCGAAACGTTAATAGAGCTTGATGACGACCTGATCCCGAAGGGTAGGGAGCTTGGGCTTAAGATTGAAAGGGCGGAAACGCTGAATGCGGCGGATGATTTCGCTGAATCTATCGCTAAATTATTGGTGGGTGTATGAGAGCAGTTATCAGTTACTTAAAGATGATCAAGATCGAACACTCGCTATTTGCTCTGCCGTTTGCGCTATCCGCTACAGTGCTGGCTGCAAAGGGTGTACCATCGATCTATACACTATTTTGGGTGGTATTTTGTATGGTAGCGGCTCGTAGTGGAGCTATGGGGTTTAATAGATGGGCAGACGCCACTATAGACGCCAAAAATCCTCGTACTGCAACGAGAGAGATACCGAAAGGTACGATATCAAAGAATTCGGCGTTTATCTTTGTAGTAGTGAGTTTTGCGCTATTTATGGCTGGCGCATATATGCTGAACTTTCTATCGTTTGCGTTATCGCCTATAATAATCGGGATATTTATACTATATTCATATACAAAGCGGTTTACCTCGCTTTGTCACCTAGTTTTAGGCGTTGCGCTGGGCGTATCGCCCCTTGCCGCATGGGTCGCCGTTACTGGCAGCTTCAACACATCTATCATATATATGGGTGTGGCTGTGGTGCTGTGGTGTGCAGGGTTTGATCTCTTCTACGCCTTGCAGGATATGGAGTTCGACAAGGAGGAGGGGCTTCACTCCTTTCCAGCACGTTTTGGCACTATTAATACTATGATAACAGCCAGATATATGCACCTTGTGGCGTTTATACTGTTCTTTATTCACGGTGCAATGTTTGCAATGGGGCTTATCTACTTTGCAGGGCTTGTGATATCAGGGGCAATGCTTCTGTACGAACATTACCTTGTGAGCAAGTACGGCATTGCAAAGCTCGACAAAGCCTTTTTCAATATGAACGCCGCTGTCAGTGTGATACTATTTGTGGCAACGATATTAGACTTAGCGGTATACGGATTTAGAGCATGAATGGTGAGGGTGCCGATAAGACTACAGAGGAGTTTACAAGGGAGCTTATAAAGGCTCTTGACGTATACGCAGCCCCTGATACGAAGGAGAGGGGGGGGATTAATCCCTTTTTCTGCTCTCGTGTGTGGTTTTTTCTTGCACTATTAGGATTTGTGATCAATATTCTGATGGTTGGCGTAGTGTTTTGGCAAAAAATGAGGATAGACTACCTTATAAATAAGATCGCTGGAGGATAGATTAGATGGATAAATCAGAGGGGACAGACTTTTTCTCGAGAACGTTTAGCTCATTAAGCGAAAGATTAGCACGTCTTTACTACACAGGACACAAGAAGGTGTCTATATCGTCTCTAAAGCGTGTCAAACATGAAAAACTTGCCGTTTTGGGTAATAAGGTGTTCACCCTTATGCAGTCGGGCAAAAAGCTGAATGCAGAGGAGCTAACAGCAGAGTACGCCGCTATTATGGAGGTGAACGATCTGATCGTTAACGCCGAGGGCGACTTGGCTGACCTGAATGGAAATGGAACGCCAGAGCCTGAGATAGAGATGGTTGTGGCGGAAGAGGTTGTGGTAGAGAAGAAAAAGCCTGCCGCTAAAAAAGCCGCTCCTAAGAAGGAAGTAGCTAAGAAAGAGGCGCCTAAAAAAGCTGCTGCGAAAAGCACAGCGAAGAAAGATGAGAAGCCGAAGCGCAAATATACACGTAAAGAGGCTGCCCCTGTATCTGCACCAGTAGTGGAGGAGGCTCCAGCAGAGGTAGTTGTAGCAGAGGAGAAGCCGGCCGATACCACGGAGGCGTAATGAGTAATCGCATTAAAGCATTACATATCATGCGTCATTGCGGACTTGATCCGCAATCCATGCAGGGGGAGGGGCGACGTTTGGTCGCCCATTAATATCGGGCGGGCAGACCCCGCCCCTACATATGGCTCGGAGGTCGCAGTGACGAGTATTTATGCTCTATTCTACAGTAATCAGTTATACAGCCGTATAGTATTACTGTTAATACTACTCTCATTTGCAGGCTGTGCAGGGGTGAGCGAAAGCGTTGCCCCTGCCGATATCGGTGGGCATATCGGCACAGCTAATGGGCGGTATGCGCTGGTTCACTATCGGGTCGAGGGTGGCAATATCGTTATCGCCTTTGAAAATATCACGACGGCGGCGATGAGTGGGCTTGTGGTGGATGTGAGCCAGACAACTGCCGCAGGGTTTACTGGCTCGCAGGTTAGTCGAAGGCTTCTAAAGATGAAGAACTTCTACCATGTAACCGTTCCTATTGCACATACTGCAACAGGTGAAATAACGGTGAGCTACTTCTTTACCCCTAAGCGAGAAACGCTGACGCAGCCGAACGATGAATATAGCAGATATGATAGCCGAGACATACTGAACGATAGCGTGTCGTTTAAGCTGAATTTAGGGAATTAGAACTAATTGGGGGATAAAATTGGATAAACTCAGCCTACCGTTGCCTCTTCCTGACGGCGAAACCGAGGAGAGCCTTTTTGACTATTTAAAGTCGTATCATTTTACAGATTCATCTGATAAAAATGAGGTGATTAACTATCTAAAAAATGATTTTAAGCGTTTCGTGTATACCTTATCGCTAGTGCCGCAGGGGAGTGGTAACCTATTAGAGATAGGTGGTAACCCATACTTTACCTCTATGCTTCTGCATAAATTTCGTAACTACGACCTTAAATATACAAACTATTTTGGTGGCGAGTTACATACGCAAATACAGCAAAAAGTCAATGATGAAGGGGAGCTAATCTCATTTCCATATTGGAATCACAATGTTGAGGAGAGCGATCTCCCCTTTGATGACGAATATTTCGATGTAGTTTTGTGCTGTGAAGTCATAGAACACTTTGTTAAAAGCCCTTTATATGCACTAATGAATATAAGAAAACATCTTAAAGAGAACGGTACACTGATATTAACAACCCCTAATGTAGCTAGGCTCGAAAATATAGCGAAGATGATATCTGGAGGAAATATCTACGACCCTTACTCTGGATATGGTATATATGGGCGGCACAATAGAGAGTATAATAAACATGAGCTGTACACACTATTAACTCATTGCGGATTTAAGATTGAATCGATCTTCTCTTCTGATGTTCATAATAATGCTAGCGATTCATTTTATCCTGTAGACAAAATTCTAAATCTTATAACGGATATACCACATAGAGAGCTAGATTTGGGGCAGTATATATTTGTAAAGGCGACAAAGAGTGGTGAGGTTGATAAACGCCTGCCAGAGTGGCTGTATCGGAGCTTTGAAGAGCAGAAAGGGTAGCCTCTACCTCAATGCCATAGCTATCGCCACATTGAGTGCGGCTGGTTTCAGCTCTAGCACCTGTTTGGCGATGTTATTGGTGACATCTATCAGTGCGGTAGGGTTCATTAAGATTATGGGTACCTCAAACTTCGCCTCTAGTGCGGAGTTTAGCCCATGCAGTGTGGCACTACCGCCGCTTAGATAGATACGATCTATCGGTAATCCTCCAGCGAGAGTGTGATTATTTACAACTTTGTCAATATTCTTAATAAAATCAGGTATAAACCGTTCCTCGATCACCTTTTTTGCTGCATCCCCCTGTGGGTGTAGCTCTGGAGAGGTTTTTG
Source organism: Deferribacteraceae bacterium (assembly GCA_031285415.1). Classification (GTDB taxonomy): domain Bacteria; phylum Chrysiogenota; class Deferribacteres; order Deferribacterales; family JAISNW01; genus JAITWF01. The sequence continues at coordinate 6,546 of JAITWF010000019.1, read as the reverse complement.
CGCTCTCCACCTCTTCACTATTCAGCTGCAATGCCGCTGTGAGTAGGTTAGTGCAATGCTCGCCTGCCATATAGCAGCTTTCAGAGTGGCTATAGTTGCCATCTTTGATAAAGATCGCCTGTGTAACTGTATGCCCGATATGGAGTATCATCGATATACCGTTCTTCGGTAGCTTCATCCGTGTATATAGATCGCTTAGTGCAAGCGATTCTACATCTATCGCACCAACCTCCTGCTGAGCAGATTCGATAATAGAGATATAGTCAGCCAAATTCTCCTTGCGTATTGCGGCGAAAGCGATCTGCGCTATAGAGTTTTCGGTGTCAGTTTTGACAAGTTTATAATCTATTGCATACTCTTCAGGATCGGCACGCATATACTGTTCAGCTATGAATAGCATATCATTTTTTAGCTGTTCCTTTGATATATACGGCACTTTGACCGATTTTGCGGCGACCATCGCCCCCTTTATGGCAACGGCGATCGGTGCCTTATTAAAGTTGCCCGATTCGATAATCTTAGAGATCTGCTGGCTGACTTCGCCAAAATCGAGGATCGTGCCATCGAGGATAGAGTTTGCAGGGTAGGGCAGTACGTAGGCATGAGTGAGCATGAATTTATCCCCTTTAGGGGTAAACGCTACTGCTTTGAATATGGATGTGCCTAGATCGAGACCGATAAATTTTTTCATAAACCCCGTACGGGTTGGAGCAGGCTCCCCCCGTATGCCCCCCTAAATAAGGACACTCTTCCGCAAAAGCGTGGTTTTGCTACATAGTGACATCTTCTATATAATATTCGAATAAAAGCAACTCTTTTCGCCTGTATGACAGGCTACGCCGTGTTGTTTTACTATATATAGCAGAGAATCGCAGTCGCAATCAAGCTTTATCTCCACGATCTCTTGAAGGTGTCCGCTTGTTTCCCCCTTCTTCCAGAGGCTCTGCCTCGAGCGAGAGTAGTAGTGGGCGTATCCAGTGGTGAGCGATAGCTCTAGCGCTTCGGCGTTTGCATATGCAAGCATAACCACCTCCCTGTCGTCGGCGTTCTGCACTACGACAGGGATTAGTGGATTTTTCGTCCAATCGATATCAGCTTTACAATTCTTTGGCGTCATTTACTCACATATCCATGTTCTGCAACTAAAAAGTCCAAGATCTGCTTCTCCTCTTCGGCGGTCACCTTTACACCAAACCGCTTCATGCTTATAATAGTCTGTTTCCACTGATTTGGCATATATGCTTTATTATACACCTTTTCGGTCGTGTGGCATTTAGTGCTACACTTCTTGTCGGTCAACTTTTCACCCGTGGATGCACATGCAACCAGCACTAACACACTAACAGATACGAGGCAAAATTTCACCAAGCGGCATTTCAACATATCTCTTTCCTCCGATATTGGTCTCAAGTGTGACACCCTTCTTATCGGTTACGATCCCACAAACTGCCGCCGCCTTGCCTGCGCTATGCTCTTTTATTGTATTTACAATGCGTTCAGCTGATTCTGCGCCCGCTATAATAACGAGTGCGCCCTCATTTGCAACTGCTAAAGGATCAAACCCAAGTGTATCGCAGAAGTGCGCCACATCTTGACGGAGTGGAATGTCGCCCTCGTTTAACATGAACCCAAGCCCAGTGTGATCAGCTAATTCGTTCAGAACCGCCGCTACACCGCCTCTGGTCGCATCTCGTACGAAATGCACATCCTCTCCTTGAATATCTTTTAACATTTTGCAAAGAACATTGCAATCAGATTCAATCGATCCAGAGAAGCCAAGCTCCTCTCGTGCTAGAAATACTGCCACGCCATGACGTGCTATATCGGAGGTGATAATAACTCTATCACCAACCTTTACATTGGGGTAGTCGTTCCATCTATTCTCCAGTCTGCCGATTCCAGCGGTGTTTATCATGAGTCCACGCAGGTCGCCACGTGGCACCACCTTTGTATCGCCTGTAACGATCTCTACCCCAGCGTACGCCGCCGCCTCTGCCATAGAGCCTAAGATCTTGTCGAGGTCGTCTCTATCGTATCCTTCGGGGATCACAAGCCCACAGCTAAGATAGAGTGGGGTGGCTCCAGAGCAGGCGAGGTCATTTGTGGTGCCAGCTACAGCAAGTTTACCAATATCGCCACCGGGGAAGAATTCAGGGGTGACAACGAATGAATCGGTCGAGAATACCGCCTTTTCAGGGCATTCTATATATGAGGCATCTCTCATCTCATGTAGCTCTTTATTCTTGAAATGTTTCAAGATGAGCCCTGAAAGGAGTTCGTTCATCGCTTTGCCGCCGCCACCAGCGGAGAGAGTTATCTTCATTATGAGTTCCTCAATGAGTATTTGTAATGCGCTGCGCACGCCCCTTCGGATGAGACCATACAAGGGCCCACGGCACTTTCAGGGGTACATTTAGTTGCAAAGAGGGGGCAATCTTTCGGCAAGATCTTCCCCTTCAAGATATCGCCACATTTGCAGGCTGTAGGTCGCTCTTCACGGTTTGGATCGAGGTTAAAGACCTTTGCGGCATCGTGGATAGCGTACTCGTCTCGCACAGCTAGCCCACTATTTGGAAGCACTCCAAGCCCACGCCACCGTGAATCAGCAGGGATAAAAATCTCGTTAATAAGCGCTTGCGCCTTCAAGTTTCCCTCGGCTTTGCACGCTCGCAGGTAGTTGTTCATAACGCTAAAGTTGCCGCTATTTACCTGTCTGATTATCTCTAATACAGATGATAATATATCCATCGGCTCAAATCCAGCGACTACAGCCGCTTTATTAGCTTTTACTATAGGCTCATATATCGAAAGCCCTGTGACGACGCTAACGTTGCCAGGGCATAGAAATCCATCTATTGCGGCGGTATCATCTGTTAGAAGTAGGTGAAACGCCTGCGGCATAGTTTTACACATCGAGAGGATCGAGATATTATTTAGACCTTCGGCGTGAGCCATCTTCACAAGCCCTGCTGCCATCGGGGCGGTGGTTTCAAAGCCTACAGCGATGAAGATATGCTTCCTATCAGGGTTTGCCTTCGCCATAGCGATGGTATCGAGCGGCGAGTAGATAATACGAACGTCTGCACCCTCCGCCTTTGCGCTATATAGGCTCTTGCGGTCTGTCCCCATCACACGCAGCATATCGCCGAAGGTGGTAATCGTGACATCCCGATGATCTGATAGATCGATACAGTTATCGATATCTGCCTGAGATGTAACGCAGACTGGGCAGCCAGGGCCTGAGACTAACTTTACATTGCTTGGCAACAGGGAGGGGAGACCATGCCTTGCGATCGACATCGTGTGCGTGCCGCAAACCTCCATTATTCGATATGTACGGTTTGGCGAAGCCTCCGCATGTATCGCAGCAAGGATCTGTTTCACATCCTCTTTATTGTTGAAGATATCATTAATCTGCATGGTTCGCCATTTCTACCATCAAACGTAACGTCTCCTGTGCCTCGTCGGGATCAAGTAGGGTGACGGCGTATCCAGCATGCACAAGCACCCAATCGCCAGGCTTTGCCTCTCCATCTAACATCATCATCGAGATCTCTCGTCTGGTGCCAGTCAAGTCAACTATCGCCGATATCTCGTCGCACTCTTCAATGCGAGCTGGTATTCCTACGCACATCCTTTTCTCCTTAAAAAATTCTTAGATTAGATGCAACGCTAGGCGGCTTGAAAAAATACAACCGCAGTGTACTTGCTGGTACATGAGGATTGGATTTTTTCAAACAACAAAGCGGTGCGCTAATATAAGAATTTTTATACAAACTTTCCATCTTTATACACTAATTTACCATCCAATTCAACGGTACTATTACTCTTCATATCCTTTATCAGATCCCAATGAAGGGCGGATTTATTCTTGCCGCCAGTTTCAGGGTATGAGGCACCGATCGCCATATGCATCGTCTGCCCGATCTTCTCGTCGAATAGGATATTTTTGCTCGGTTTCTGTATATTATCGTTCAATCCGAACGCTATCTCGCCAACAAATTTTGCGCCGTCATCTGTCCCTAACATCTTTAAAAGGAAATCTTGACCTTTATCTGCTCTAGCTTCAACAACCTTGCCAGCCTCTAGACGTAGATATACGCCGTTCGCCTCGACGCCGTTATAGTTTGTAGGGATATCAAAGTAGATCTCCCCTGTGGCACTATTCTCAACAGGGCTTGTAAACACCTCTCCGTCTGGCATATTTCGCTGTCCACAACAGCTTCTCCAGAGCCTACCCTCTACGTCTAAGGTTAGGTCGGTATTCTTCCCCTTTATATGCACTTTTTTGGTGCCTGTAAGGCGTTTTACGATCTCGGCCTGTGCCTTGTCAACCGCCTGCCAAGCAGCGATAGGATCCTTTTCATTTAATTTACAGGCATTATAGACGAAATCCGAGTACTCTGTAAAGGACATCTCTGCATCTTGCGCCATCGATGGGGTGGGGTAGGGTGCGATAACCCAGACAAACTCACCCTTATCCTCTCGTTCAAACATTATCTCTCGCAGATCGCCACGCACCTTCTGCTGTATTGCAACCTTTGCAGGATCGGCGTTTGTGAGCTGTTTTGAGTTATCGGTAGAATCTATACTGATCTGTGCGGCAACAGTCTCCGCCTGAATCTTGTCTACAAGGGATACGTAAGAGAACTGATGATCGCTGCCATGCTGAAAGAATAGGGCGTTCTGATCGGAGAAGCTCATGCGCACAAGTGGGTGTCCACCACGAAGTAGCACCTCCTTGAAACACGCCTTTATAAGCGGCTCGGCGCATACCTCGCCACGTATCAGCACAAGGTCATCTTTTTTAATATTCAGGCTGTATCCGCAAAGTAGGCTAGCAAGTTTCTGCTCGTAAGTTGTCATATATTGTTGTATCCTTTTATTTTAGTCAATTAAGATTCATTTATACACTTTGTTTCTGTGTTCTATATGAAATGCTAATACGATAAGTTTATCATCCTGAATATCGCAAAGAACTCTATAGTCGCCAATACGATATCGCCATTCACCTGAGTGATTTGATGTAAGCCCCTTTCCATGAATACGTGGATTTTTAGATCCGCTAATATTTTTATTCATCCATGATAGGATTATTTTTTGTTGTGTAGGATCAAGCTTGCGAAGCTGTTTTCGTGCTTTATCGGAATATTCCAATATCCAAGCCATTAAAGCCCGAATTCCTTCATGATTTCATCGTTGCTATATGTTACTGGATCTTTATCAAACTCTGCCTTTGCCTCTCTCCAAAGTTTGAGGTCTTTGGCATCTTCAATAGCTTCAAGAGTCATATTTAACATAAAATCTGATACAGATTTACCCGATATTGTGGCATATTCAGCTATGAGTGCCTCTTGGTTTTCATCGAGCATTATTGTGTATGATGTTAACATATTTACCCTCTATCTGAAAAGATGGGGGGCTGTTACGCCCCCTTTATCTTACTTCTTGATATTATAGAATGCGCCGAAGCCTTCATATAGGCTCTGCCCGATCAGTTCATCTTCGATACGAAGGAGTTGGTTATACTTCGCAACACGATCAGTTCTAGATGGTGCGCCAGTCTTGATCTGCCCAGCGTTTACAGCCACTGCAAGGTCTGCAATAGTTGTATCCTCTGTTTCGCCGCTACGGTGAGAGATAACGCATGTATATCCTGCTCTCTTCGCCTTTTCGATAGCGTCGAGCGTCTCTGTGATAGTACCGATCTGGTTTACCTTCACGAGGATCGAGTTTGCAACGCCCTGCTTGATACCTTTCATGAGGCGTTCAGAGTTCGTCACGAATAGATCGTCGCCCACAAGCTGCACCTTCTTGCCGAGTGCGTCGGTAAGCTTCTTCCAGCCAGCCCAGTCGTCCTCATATAGACCATCTTCGATCGATATAATAGGGTACTTGTTGCAGAGATATGAGTAGTACTCAACCATCTCGTCGACTGTTTTGATAGGCTGCTTCTCTGCTGCCATTGTATATTTGCCATCAGAGTAGAACTCGCTAGATGCAGAGTCCATAGCGATCATGATCTGTTCGCCTGGCTTGTATCCTGCCTTTTCGATAGCCTGTATGATCACTTGGATGGCCTCTTCGTTTGATGATAAGTTTGGTGCGAAGCCGCCCTCGTCGCCAACTGCGGTATTCATACCTTTATCTTGCAGTACCTTTTTGAGGCTGTGGAACGTCTCAACGCCCATACGAAGAGCCTCTCTGAATGTATCTGCGCCAAGTGGCATAATCATAAACTCTTGCATATCAACGTTATTATCGGCGTGTTTTCCGCCATTTATAATATTCATCATCGGTGCAGGTAGCACGTGGGCAAAAGGCCCTCCGAGATAGCGATATAGTGGGATTCCAAGCTCCTCTGCTCCAGCTCTTGCGCACGCCATAGATACGCCAAGGATAGCGTTTGCGCCAAGTTTAGCTTTGTTTGGGGTGCCATCGAGGTCGATCATGATCTCGTCGATCATCTTCTGGTCAAGCACGCTAACGCCGTCTAGCTCGTCGGCTATAACGGTGTTTACATTCTTAACGGCGGTCATAACGCCT
>JAITWF010000155.1 GCA_031285415.1 Deferribacteraceae bacterium | reverse complement strand
AGTCTGCCAACTCGCTGCCAGTAGCCATCGGTAATTTGCAGTGTTATGAGGTCTGAAAGCAGACGTGCTAGTTCATCTGGCAGTGCTGGATCGCTCAAAAGCTCTGCAAGCACCACGGGCGGCAATACGATAGATGAATCTTTTAATAATCGATCAACCTCTTTGGTAACATAATGTTCTGAATCTTTGAAAAACGTTATTAATGCACTAGAATCTATGGCAATCATCTATCTTCTCGCAATTCATCAATATCTATTGTCATCTGTACTTTTCCGCGATATTGGGCTATTTTGGCAGAGGCATTACTTGCTATAATTTCAGCTAGTGCATCTCTAACGGTCTCTGTTATACCTTTGCCAGTGCTGTCTATTGCTCGCTCTAAAAGCTCACGTGGCAGATACATTGTGACTTTTTTGACATCTGATACCATAAGACACCTCTTTATGTTGTATACCATATTTGGGTATGGTATACAACATAAATAACTTTACAGCAGAAACGTCGTTGCTAGTAGCCCCACGCCAGTAAGCACTATCGTATACGGTAGTGCAAGTTTCACCATCTCCAGATACGATAGTCTTATCAGTGGCGCAAGCGATGAGGTGAGCAGGAAGAGGAACGCCGCCTGTCCGTTCGGAGTCGCTACCGATGGGATATTCGTCCCCATATTGACAGATACAGCTAGTTTATTATACCAATCTTGATTAAACATCCCCTCTGCAAACGCCTTCTGCACCTCGGTGATATATACCGTTGCCACGAATACGTTGTCGCTTATCATAGATAGTATCCCATTCGCCAGGAAGAACGCTATCAGCTGATTTTGCCCCTCTATCGCTAAAACAAAGTTTATTATAGGGGTAAATAGGTGTTGGTCGTGAATAACCGCAACTACGCTAAAGAATACGATTAAAAGTGCCGTGAACGGTAGACCATCGGCAAACGCCTCTCCGAAGTGGTGTTCGTCCGTTACCCCATTAAATGCGGTGAGGAGTATGATAATCATTAATCCGATCATACCGACCTCTGCAAGGTGCAGAGCAAGCGACATTATCAGGATAACGCCAACGATCGCCTGTATGATCAATCGGATAATCTTCGGTTTAGTCATCTCGATCGACTTGGCATTCTCCTCTAGTATCGAGCGCACCTTATCTGGCAACTGATAGCCGTAGCCAGCGATCTTTGTGATCTCTAGAAGGCCGCACAGGATTAATCCAGAGATAGCGACAGGGATCGACACTGTGGAGCAGTAGTGGAAGAAATCTGCAAAGTTCCACTCCATAATCGTGCCTATAAGCAGGTTCTGAGGCTCGCCTACGATGGTCGTTGCCCCACCTAATGCTGTACCTACGGCACCGTGCATCATGAGGTTGCGCAAAAATCCACGAAACTGCTCGAGATCTTCGTCGCTCTCGTCATATGGAGAGTTTGACGAGTAGGCATGAAATACCTGATAAAATCCGTACGCTACCGATATAATAACGGCTGTCACGGTGAGTGCGTCTAAAAATGCCGATAGGAATGCACCCATAAAGCAGAACACCATCGATAGTAGGATCTTCGAGCGTATCGATAGGAGGATCTTCGTGAACATGAAGAGTAGCCCCTCCTTCATGAAGTGAATCCCTGCCACCATAAACATAAGGAGCAAGATTACAGGGAGGTTCATCGCTACCTCTTGATAGACTGTAGCAGGGGAGGTCATCCCAAGGATAACAGCCTCGATCGCCAGTAGACCGCCAGAGGGGAGGGGGTAGCACTTCAGCGCTAACGCCAATGTGAATATAAATTCCACTATCAGAAGCCAGCCAGCCACGAATGGGTTGACGGCGTAGATAATGGGGTTAATAATAAGGAACGCAAGGATCGTGAGCTTGTACCAGCTAGGTGATGAGCCTAAAAAATTATGGAAGAAAGCTCTTCCAAGTGTATTTTGCATTATAAATCTCCTATAAAAAGCATTATATTCGTGCATTGCTATTTATGTCAATATATAATATGCTTGGAGGATGAAGATTATTGCGAAGTACAGGACGAGAGTTTTGGCAGATGAAGATTATCACTACCTAATGGCAAAGGGGATCCCCTCTGTTGTGTATGGCGAGACGGGGATCCAGGCGTTGAAGGAGAACTTTAAGGCGGAGCCGATTATCCTTGCCGTACAAGATGAACAGGTAGATATTGCAAGAGAGCTGCTAAGTACTCGAAATACAAATAAAAAATCTCGCACTCTGGTTGCGTCATTGCGGCCTCCGAGCCGCAATCCAGAATGAAAATATAAGGAATTGTTTTTATCTTTATTCTGGACTGCGGATCAAGTCCGCATTGACGAAGTTTTAACCTGTTTAAAGATCTCCTCCCACCTATTTGAGACCTCATCTATTGCAAACGCCGTCACCTTTTGGAGTGAATGTGCAGAAAATTGCACCCTCATTTCGTGCGAGCTTGCCATCTTTTGCATTGCGGCGGCTAATGTGCTAGTATCACCACACTCTGCCAGAAAGCCGTTCTTATTATCATCCACCAGCTCTGCCGCCCAATATGGGGCATCGTACAGCACCAGCGGCAGTCCGTGCGCCAACGCCTCGATACATACTACAGGTAGCCCCTCATGCTTGGACGACATCACAAAGAATGAGGCATTTCTATAAAACGTTGCCGTATCGGTGCGCTCCCCTAAAAATACAACTGAATCTGTAATTCCAAGCGTTGCTGCAAGCTCCTCTAGCATTGTTCTCTCTATGCCGTCGCCAACAAGTTGCAGCTTCCAGCCAGCTAGTGCTGCTTTCTTCCATGCGTGCAAGAGGTTAGAGAGTGATTTTTGAGGGACAAACCTGCCCACAAAGAGAGCTATATTATTATTGGCTAGCGTGCGTTCTGCTACGAGATCTATATCGTCTGCTGGGTTTTTTATTATATGCGTGTTAGAATTAAGGTGTCCTAAATGATCTTTATCGCCATTTGTCAGCAATATCACGGCATTCGCCTTTGGGAAGAATAGTTTTCTGGCGATCTTATACATAGGGGTTGATCTCATAAAGAAACCATCGTGATTCCATATGACAAATGGCACCTTTCTCGCCATGCATACAGTTGCACCAAATGTGAGAGCATAGTATGGGGCGTTATTTAGGATAACAATATCAGGCTTCTCACGCTTTATCTCCCTGTAAAGCTCCTTCAATAGGATAGGAGATAGCAGCGAGCGCACGTATCTGTTAGGTTTCTCTACCGTAGGCATAGCCGATTTTATCTTAACTTTAGGCGATATGTCGTAGGTTGAGTTTGTGGAGCCGTAGTGCACCAGCATCGTAACGTCATACCCACAAACATCTGCCCAATATGAAGCCATTCGTGCGTATACCTTCGGCGCACCGCCGTGTTCATCCATAGAGTGATAAAAAATTAGTAGCTTCATACAGCTTTCCTGCTTATTTTATTTAATAGCTTTCTTCTGTCACCTTTATCGAGCATTGTATTCCATACTACGATGAGCAGAATTATAAATAGAGATATACGCAAAGGGATCTGAACGCTCATGTTTTTAGGCTGTATATTGAGGAATATTGCGCATAGCGCTGCCGATAGTGCGATTATTGCATATATCTTGAATGTTTTATATCTGAATGGAGCGAGTTTGTAGCTTGCAAGGTGCTTTAATGAGCAGCTAACGCACATACAGGCTAACACTCCGCACGCTATCGTCACCCCAGAGCCTGTGTATTTTGCAAGGTTTGCCACAATATATAGGGTGAACAGAGCTATTAGCGTGATAATAGTCTTGTAATATGTTTTTCGAGCAAGCTCTATCCCAACGCCAACAACCTCTCCTACTGCGCCGATATAGATCCCTACTGCTATAGGGAAGATAAGCTGTGTGCTTCCTACATATCCCGCTGGAGTTAAGATCGATGTAGCGACCTCTGATATAGCCATCTGCATAAATAGCAACACTGCCAATACACCAGCTACTGTGTATATTGTCTTTTGAAAGGTTTCCTGACCATTCTCCTCTTTGTAGACCGAGTATAACACTGGCATCCATGCGTAATATATCGCAAATATAGGAATAGAGGCAAATGAGGCGTATCTGGCAGCAAATGTGTACGTTCCGAGTGTGTTACCGCCGAATATGCTGTTGTATAAACTTTTATCCATTACATTCGCATAGTTGCTAAGTGCAAATGCTAGCATGAGCGGTGCACCAAACTTTACGAGCGATATAGTTATATTGGATGAGATCTTTAATGTGAATAGATCACGCAGAAGATAGATCCCCACTAGTAGGAATGCGCCTGAGGCGATGATCTGTGCAAAGACCGCCCCCCTTATGTCTAGCCCCATAATACCCACGAATAGAAGTGTAAGCGTGAGTAGTGTTACGGTTTGTCCAATATTTAGAATGAAGAACGTCCGCTTTCTGAACGTCCATCTGGAGATCGATCTCATCACCTGTAGCATCGAGATCAGCGGTATATATCCTAATAGTACAAAAAACTCCCTCTTAAACTCTGTTCCGCCTAGCACCGCAGTGAGGATCGGATCGGCAAGGAGGTAGCATGTTGCAACAAGTGTTGTGGATACGAATGCCACAAGTAGGAGTGATGATGTGATGATCTGCTTGCGAGCGTCGTCGCCACTGTCGTAATAAAATCTACCGATAGCCTCATCTTGCCCCAATGTGGAGATCGCTACAAATACAATACCCAACATCATTAAGGTGTCGAGTACGCCGTAGTGACTGTTGCTCAAGTAGTGCGTGAGGATCGGTAATACGATCAGGAGAGATATTTTGGAGAGAGCGAGTAGGATACCGTATAGTACAGTATCCTTGAGTATGTATAAAACTCTAGATGATGAGGAGCGGCTTTTGATCTCCTGCTCTTGATTTATCGGCATAAGTTAGCCCATTTCGGGCGTACCACCATAAATTCAGGATTTTCTAGCTTGTCGCTACTGTATGTGAGCTCGGTGTCTGTTCCCCAATGGAAAACTCCTGCTCCAGCGGCTTTTGCAATAATATGCCCTGCGGCACTATCCCAGAACATCGTTCTGCCAGCTCTAAAGTATAATGATGCACTATTTTCCGCCACCATGCAAAACTTTAGCGAGCTACCGACCTTTAATATACCGACATCGCCTAGTGTGGCAAGAAATGCCTCCTCACGCCCCTTTGTGGGGTGGCTACGGCTTATAACAACGGTCATGCGATCGGAATCTGCGTGTAGTGGCAGCTTTTGCCAGTCGCCATCGTGAGTTTTGCGATATGAACCGTACTCGAGCTGTCCGATATAGAAGAGATCCTTTGCAGGTGCATATATTACGCCACATGTAGGCAGTCCATCTTCTATAAGGGCTATATTTACGGTGAATTCGTCACTATTATTGATAAACTCTCTGGTGCCATCGAGGGGGTCGACGAGCCAAAATCGGCTTAGTTCGGATGGTTTGAGCGATTGCGCAGAGCTAGTCTCTTCACCAACTACAGGGATATCTGCCCATAAGCGTTTAAGCTCCTTTACGATGTAGTCCTCCGCCTCTTTATCGGCGATAGTCACAGGGGAGCCATCGGATTTGCACTCTACAGAGGCGTTGTGGCGAAAGTGTGTCATTATAAGCTCGCCTGCACCCCTGGCTATCTCCACAAGATTTGAAAGCATAAAGTTATCGTTTAGGTTTATCATAGTGAAAATTTAACATAATAGGGGAGCTGTTGCAACTATTTATATTGGAATGACTATATAATTTGATTGCACCAAACATGTAGGGGCGGGGTCTGCCCGCCCATTACTGCGTTATGATTAAAGGGTGGGCTAACCCCACCCCTACATGACATTTGCGATAACGTTGGTGCAATCAAATATATAGTCACTTATATCAACCTTTACAA
>JAITWF010000060.1 GCA_031285415.1 Deferribacteraceae bacterium | reverse complement strand
CCCACCAGAGCCGATAGCTACAACGCCCTCGTCTGGCTCGATCACGTCACCGTTTCCTGATAGAGTAAAGATACGATCTTTATCGCAGGCGATCATCAGAGCCTCTAGCTTGCGCAGATATCGATCGGTGCGCCAATCCTTCGCAAGCTCGACAACGGCACGAAATAGACTATTGCCATGCTCCTGCAATTTCCTCTCGAATCGCTCCATTAGGGCGAATGCGTCGGCAGCACTGCCAGCAAAGCCTACCATAACGGTATCATCGGCGATCTTGCGCACCTTTGTGGCGGTCTCCTTCATAACGGTTGCACCTAATGTAACCTGCCCATCGGCTGCCATTGCGGTCTCATTGCCCCTTTTAACGGCGATTACTGTGGTTGATCTGATCTGTGGCAACTTTACATACCTCCAAGGTCTTCGCTTATCTTAACATTAACCGTCTCATCGTAGCAAGCAAATTGCGCCTCGACTACCTTTTTGTCTGGAGCTTTAGTGAGCAAACTCACCACAGGCACTATTATAAACCCTGCAAGCATAACGAACGCACCAGCGTTGATAGGTGATTGCAAGATCGTTGGAAATGATGGACGGAAGAAGATATTTAGCGTCATCAGTGCGGTGCTAAAGATGAAGCAGCACCATACACCTGCGCCAGATGTGCGCTTCCAATATAATCCGTATAGAAGTGGGGCTAGGAACGAGCCAGCGAGCGCTCCCCATGAGATCCCCATAAGCTGAGCGATAAAGCTGATCCCACCCTTATACTGAACTGTAGCTATTATCGATGATATAACGATGAAAACCACGATGAGGAGGCGGATCGTAAGGAGTTGCACCTTGCCTGACATCTCTTTGAGGATATTTCCACGTAGGAAGTCCAATGTAAATGTGGAGGCGGAGGTCATTACAAGTGCCGATAGGGTGGACATTGAGGCGGAAAGCACCAATATCACTACGATACCGACCAATATATCAGGAAGCCCCGAGAGGATCGTTGGAATAATGGAGTCGAAGCCGCTCGCCTTTACATCCACTACGTCGGAGTATAGTCGACCGAAGCTACCTAAAAAGTAGCAGCCGCCAGAGACGATAGTTGCAAAGATTGTAGAGATTACAGCGCCTTTAGCGATCGCCTTCTCTGATTTGATCGAGTAAAACTTCTGCACCATCTGTGGAAGTCCCCATGTACCAAGGGAGGTAAGGATTATAACCCCTAAAAGGCTTATCGGATCAGGGCCAAAGAAGGAGGTGAATACTCCAGGAGCTGTCGAGACAGCTGGATCTTCTACACGAGCTAACCCTTCGAGTGCGCCCATAAAACCGCCGTTATTGGAGATTACTACGGCGATAACCGCTATAATACCAACAAGCATGACAAGCCCCTGTATGAAATCGTTCACCGCTGTAGCAAAATATCCGCCAGCGATCACGTATACTCCTGTCAATACTGCCATTGCAATGATACATACGGTGAAATCTACGCCAAATGCCATTGCAAATAGGCGAGAGAGACCGTTGTATAACGAGGCTGTATATGGGATTAGGAAGACAAATATGATTATTGATGCACCGATCTTCATAGCCTTTGAGCCGAATCGTGAACCGAAGAACTCTGGCATTGTGGCACTATTGAGGTGATGAGTCATAATTCTGGTGCGGCGTCCAAGGATTATCCACGGCAGAAGCGAGCCGATAAAGGCGTTTCCAAGCCCGATCCATGTGGCAGCTGTACCAAATCTCCAGCCAAACTGCCCTGCATAGCCCACAAAGACAACTGCGGAGAAGTATGATGTGCCGTAGGCAAACGCTGTGAGCCAAGGGCCAACGGATCTGCCAGCCAGCACGAAACCGCTCACATCGGATGCACGCTTACGGAAGTAAAATCCGATAAAAATTGTTACTGCAAAAAAGATTAATAGTAGCGAAACTTTGATAAACATCTGAAAACAAACTCCTCCATACCCAAATATATATTACTTTATCTCTAACCTTTCTAACTCATTTATAAATGTTGGAAACGACACCTTCAATGCCGCAAGGTCATCAGAATTAATACCCCCTTCCCATCTTTTTGCAAGCATTATATTTATCATTGCAATGCGGTGATCGCCCATCGAGTCGAAGAGTACGCCACTTTTGCCATCCTTTAGTGGCGATACGGCAAGCCCATCATCAAACTCCTCCACCTCTGCCCCTAAAAGGCGCAGATTATGCACCATTGCACTAATTCTGTCGCACTCTTTATGCCGAAGCTCTGCTGCGTCTTTAATAACTACGCCGTTATCGGTGAAAAGCCCTAAAGCCGCCAGTAACGGTAGCTCATCTATAGCATAGGCGGACATACTGCCAGAGATCTCACCGCCAGATAGTGCAGAGCTTTTGACGATGATATCGCCACAAAGAGCTGAATCTCTGGCTATATCCGCCCCCCACGACTTTAAGATATCTATAAATGCGGTTCTTGTGGGGTTTAGACCCACCTGCCGAACGGTTATCTCTGAATTGCCATATATATACGCCGCCGCAATCAACATCGCCGCCGAGGATATATCCCCAGGCACGGTAAGCTCGCACGGCTCAATCTTGCCGCCACCCACATACGATGTATTCCCCTCTTTGCGTATCTCAACGCCGAACATCGGCATCATGCGTTCGGTGTGATTGCGAGTCAGGAGCGGCTCTGTGTACGATGTTACGTCTGGAAGTTGCATCCCTGCCAGCAGTATCGCCGATTTCACCTGTGCGCTAGCTACCTTTCCAACGATATCGGCTGAGTGCATTAACGCTGGCGAGATCTTTATCGGTAGCTTTTCGCCGCTGATATCGGCACCCATAGCTCTTAACGGCTCGATAACCCTTGCCATTGGGCGTTTGCGGAGCGATTCATCGCCATCGAGTCTCGCCGTTATCCCCGCAGGGGCGAGTAGCCCCATAAGTAGGCGTGCCGTGGTGCCAGAGTTACCGCAATCGATATCCTTTTGGGGTGATCGAAATCTTGCAAAGCCGTTAGAGTTAATTATTACGCTACGATTCTCAAAGGTGACCTCCACCCCGACAGCCTGTAACGCCGCCAGAGTGGCTTGCGTATCAAGGCTTAGGAGTGGATTATGGATTTTCGAGCGGCCGTGCGCCATTGCGGCGAGGATAAACGCCCGATGTGTGATCGATTTATCGGCTGGGGGTGTTACACTCCCCCTGATTCCGTTAATTCGTTTATATGCAATAAGGCTCACAGAACCTCTCGTAGCGACTGGATGAAGATCTGATTCTCCTCCATAGTGCCTATCGATACCCGTATATATTGCGATAGTGAGCCGCCCATAAAGCGAGCGATAACGCCCTTTTTGAGGAGTTCATTAAACACTCTTTCGCCATCACCCACATTCACAAGCATAAAGTTTGCCTGCGTCGGTACGTAATTTAATCCCATATCGGTAAACGATTGATAGAGAAAGTTTTTGCCCTCTCTATTATTCGTTAAGATCTTATTTAGCCACTCATTATCGTCTATAGCGACTGTAGCGGCAACTTGAGCTAGCATATTGGTATTAAACGGCTGGCGCACACGATCCATCATATCGCAGCAGGCTTCGTCGCCGATAGCGTAGCCCACACGTAGCCCTGCGAGCCCATAAGCTTTCGAGAATGTGCGCATAAGGATCATATTTGGATAGTTTTTCAGCCACGCAAGGGTGTCTGGCATATCGGCAGCGTCGGCAAACTCGATATATGCCTCATCCATCACGACTATCACATCTGCTGGCACCCTATCAATAAACGTTTTAAGGTCGGCAGCGTTTATATATGTGCCAGTTGGGTTATTAGGGTTTGCAAGGAAAATTACCCTTGTCTTTGGTGTAATAGCGGCAAGGGTGCGCTCGAGATCAACGCTGAAATCATCTCGTACAGGTACCCATTCGCACTTCGACCCCATAGCCTGCGATATTATGCCGTACACAGAGAACGATGGAGCAGGGGAGAGAGTTGTTTCGCCAGCCTTCACATATGTGCGCAGGAGAAGCTCGATAATCTCGTTTGAACCTGCCCCGAATAGGAGCTGTTTCGGCGATACATTATACTTTGCAGCAACTGCCATGCGCAGCTCGTATGCGTCGCCAGTAGGGTAGCGAGAGATCTCTGGAAGGGTCGACGTAATGGCGTTGATAACCTTTGGCGATGGGCCTAGTGGGTTCTCATTCGACGCTAATTTAATCACACGTTTAAGCCCAAACTCACGTTTAAGCTCGCTGATAGGCTTCCCTGGCTTGTATGCC
Source organism: Deferribacteraceae bacterium (assembly GCA_031285415.1). Classification (GTDB taxonomy): domain Bacteria; phylum Chrysiogenota; class Deferribacteres; order Deferribacterales; family JAISNW01; genus JAITWF01. Next base: position 3,004 of record JAITWF010000060.1, on the reverse strand, counting down.
ACTAAAGAATTGATATTAGAACCTGCTAATTTTGAATAATCCATCTGTAAAACCCTTTTAATTTAATATATGAAACCCCTCTCCCTTGATCCCTCCCCCATAGGGGGGAGGGGTTGAAAGTTGCTGCACAAAGGCTACTCCCCTCCCACTATGGGGGAGGGATCAAGGGAGAGGGGTTTCGTTAATTTCAAACTATTACACCATATTTTTTACACATGCACAATATTAATTTGACTGCAAAGCAAAAGGGCTGTATGTTATAGACATATGAAAAAGCTACTTGCCCTGCTCATTGCATTTTTTGCACTTGGGTGCGAAGAGGGTAGTAGTATATCAGAGTCAGAGGGTGTGAATTACATGGTGTGGCTACAAATCGAATCGATATTGCAGCCTAGCAACGCCTTTGACTTCTACTATTTCAACGATATCGACTCATCCCTTATGGAATCTTGGCTTGCGACAGAGTTTGTAGCGTATCACAATTCAAGTAGACTCACGGATAACGGTTATGCATGCGTAGATGTAGAGGTTGAAGCTATAATCGATACACGTTTTGCGCCTCTATATCCAAATGATTACATCACACCAAATGCATATCAGATCACTATGATCTCTGGCTGTAGGGCCTCATATCCGATAGATCCTCAATGGGAGGGGCGTGTGATTGCAGGTGTAAATATCTACAATGCCTTTGCAGAGCAGATTAATGAGCTACTATTTAACACTTTGTCAAATAATCCTTTATTTCGTGGTGCAGGTTATGTATACTTCGATGAGCTAGGAGAGATCAATTAGGAGGATACTATGAGCGCACAGGAGATCTATATAAAGGTAGTACAGGATGGACCGTATATGGTATATGGCGATCCGAAGATAATGGAGCAGATAATCGTAACCGACGAGAAAAGGATCTCTGTAGGTTATGAAGATGGTGAACTTTATGAGAGTAACGGTGTCGTAGCATTATGCCGCTGTGGTAACTCGGAGAATGCGCCATTTTGCGATGGAGCGCATAAACATTCAAACTTTAACGGCACAGAGTACGCCTCATTTGAACCGTTTATAAATGGAGCCGACGCAATAGAGGGGCCTCGCCTGACACTCCTTGATAATAGCGATTTCTGCGCCTACGGCAGGTTTTGCGACGCAGGGGAGAGGGTGTGGAAGCTGACACAGCTGGGGCATGACGAGCTTGCCACACGTGAGGCGTGCGACTGCCCTGCTGGCAGGCTTGTGATGTTGGATGAGAACGATACTCCTATCGAGCCTAGCTTTGAGCCAACGCTCGCAATGCTGGAGGATACAGCCCTTAAAATTAGTGGGCCTATCTGGGTGAAGGGGGGTGTGCGTGTGGAGAGTGCAGATGGCAGAAGCTACGAGGTGCGCAATCGGCAGACGCTATGCCGCTGTGGACAGTCGGAGAATAAACCGTTCTGTAATGGGGCGCACGCCGCTCCATCGGTGAGATATAAAGCAAATAAAAGGAAGGGGATATAATGAAAAAATTATTAGTGGTGGTGCTTATGTTAACAATGATGGTGGGCGTTGTTCAAGCGGCAGAGATTCAGATTACGGCAAAAGATTCAAAGGCGATGATTGAAAAAAATGCGAAAGATCCTAACTTTATTATTATCGATATTCGCACACCAGAGGAGTATGCAGATAGTCATATCGATAAGGCGATAAATATCGATTTTTACGCCGATGACTTTAGCGATAAGCTTGCTAAACTTGATAAAAATAAGACGTATATGGTATACTGCCGCTCTGGCAATCGCAGTGGCAAAGCTATGCCTACCTTCGATTCGCTAGGATTTAAAACTGTATATCATATGGTGGATGGCTATAAGAATTACTAGACTTTGTGTACTACTTTTAACATTTTTTGCAATGAACGCCTATGCTGTGGATCTATCTGGCGTAGGCTGCGCTAAGGCTCGCAACAAGGCGATAGAGTATGCCCTCGCCGATATATCCGAGCAGATAGAGGTGCGTGTAGAGTCTGAGCTGTATAAACACACGATGCAGGCGGATAATCGGTCGGCGGAGTATATCTCTCATAAGATTCGTACCTACTCCAGCTTGCCGATCTTTGGATATACCACATCCGATTCAAAGGATTGTGTGAATGTGACACTTAATGGCGAAAAGGCTCTGCCTTTATATATTAAGTCGGCGAGAGATCTAAAGGAGAGGGTGGATTCATTTGTGACTGCGAAAAGCTCGACCGACACTCTGCGCCTTGCCAACTTAACAAAGGCTCTCGACGCATATAACGAGTGGAGCAAACTCGCCGTAGTCGCTACATATCTGGGGGGGGAGCTACCTACCCCAACTGTGAGCGTGAATGATATTGAGAAAGAGATCATGACGATGAAGGCGGTATCTGCCGACATTCCACAGATCGCTGCGAATATCCTGGATAATCTATCGGTAAATTCGTTGTATATCAATAGTGTCAAGCTATACGGCAGCGAGGCGGCGACACCGTTCGCCTCTCTACTGATTCAGCAGCTTCGTCAGATAGCGAAAAGCAGCCCCGAGAGGGCGAATGCTGAGCTAAACTGTGTATACTCCCCCGAGGGCGATCCGTTTATAATCAGCTGTGAAGTGGCTGGCAGAGGGCTTAGCAAGATTAACAAAGTGATCTTGACGTCGGCATCGCAAAAGGTTTGCCAGGAGGTAAACTGCTACACGTCGCCAACGACAGCACTTTTGGAGAAGTCGTTTCACTCTGTGGGCGACGCTGGAGTCAGTGGGCACTTCTACTCTAATTGGGGAACGGATGGCATATCGCTTTCAGAGGGGGATATTTTGAACCTCTTCACACGAGTGAACGCCCCTGTGGAGCTTGCTCTTATCAATCTATCGGTCGGCAATAAGGCGACTGTTATATCTTTATCAGATAGTATCGTGAAAAAAGTGACAGCTAGCGACCTAAACCGACAGCTTGATCTTATAAAGTTGAAAGTTGCGGCACCCTTTGGCGACGAGGCGTTGATCC
>JAITWF010000032.1 GCA_031285415.1 Deferribacteraceae bacterium | reverse complement strand
CGCTCTAAGAATATCGTAAACCGCTCCGACTCTGTAACTTTGCGGCTACTAGACGAACTCGATGAGTCACAGCTCGTTAGAGCAAACAGTAACGCTAAAAGTAGCAGCAGTATCCTTTTATTTCGCAGCATGATTCACCATAATACTCTCGACGTTCGAGATATTTATATAATTTTTATGTATAAACTCCGTCGCCTTATCCACGTGTAGATTCGAATCTAGCTTAACCCCATTGTCTGTATAGAAGTTCAGATCACCAATATATGTGATCCGCCCAGCTGTAGCTGTAAACGCCCCCCAAAGAGAGCGACTATTCGCTAACATCTGCTCGTTAACGGCTCTCCCCTTGTCGTTTGCGCTATAGGTAGTATGATTCCGATCGAGATAGAAATCTACGATACTATACACCCCTGGCACTACCTGATAGAGTTTATACTCACCCGGCTTCATATTGATACTCTCAGTGTAGTCGTATTTTCCTGCAAATTTCTTCTGCGAGTTTAGCCACGTCAGGTGTTCATGCTGCGTCCCCGATACCTTCGCCAGCACAAAGGCATACGAGGAGACCTCTATCAGATCTGTAGTGATATACCGATCCGCTATATTAGAGTTTGCGCAAGCACAAAACATTAAAACTATACAGAGTAATAGTAACCGTTTCATTTAGCACCCCTAATACCCTATAATATCTGCCGTCGTTCCCTTTATCAACCTTATTTTCCAGCTCCATCGCCGCAACTGCCGCCATAACCTTATACGAATTAATATCAAGGCGAGTCACAAGCTCATCTGCGCCGAGCGGCTCTATGCCAAGCTCCTCCCAGATCCGCCTCTCGATCTCGCTTGCGAATATTGGCTCCGATAGCCGCTCCTCAAGCTGCAATCCGAACTCTCTAAGTATATCTAGATATGACTGCGTGAGTATCGCCCCATTTTTAATCATATAATTTGTAGCGTTATTCGCCGCAAGTGGGCTTATCGGCACAGCAAATACATCACGCCCCTGCTCAAGCGCCAATCGACATGTGATAAGTGAGCCGCTCCTATTCGACGCCTCTGCTATCAGTACCCCTTTAGAGAGTCCACTGACGATCCGATTGCGCTTTGGAAAGTTATATGGATTTGGCGGTTCATCCATCGGATATTCGCTGATCACGCAGCCTTTTTTGCAGATCTCTTTGATATATTGAAGGTGTTCGGCAGGGTAGATCTTATTTAGACCACTCCCCAAAACGGCAACGGTAGCACCATCCACCGATAGTGCGGCGGTGTGGGCGGTGATATCCACGCCGTAGGCTAGCCCACTAACGATAGTCACCCCACAGGAGGCGAGATCGCTTGCAATCTTCCGAGTGACATCCACCCCATTTCGGCTAACCTTCCTTGCACCTACGACAGCGATACAAAATTCTTTCAAGCAGTTTATATCGCCAATAACGTAGAGAAGTAGCGGCGGATCGGAGATCTCTTTTAATATTGTGGGGTAGTCGTCGGATTCTAGGGGGATTATCTGTCCATCGATACGATGAGCTTTAAGAAGCTCCTCCTCGGCGTATTTATGATTATCGGAATCTACTATGCTATGCGCTGTGCGCAGATCTACACCCATAGCAAAAAGCTCATGCGCTGTGCAGTCAAAAAGCCCTGCAAGGGTGCCACGCAGAGATAGAAGGTTTCGAATCGTCTGCTCCGATACCCCCTTTATCTGCCTAAGCCTAATATATGTGGTTAGTAGTGTATCCACATAGCATCACTGATCAATTATTTGTGTATCGGCTGGTACGGCAGGGGTAAAAACCTTAGCGTCGATCTTTTTACCCTGCTGCACATTGGTGAACTCTATCTTGATTGCGCTACCTGTAGCATCCTTGCTAGCTACACTCTTTATTAACCCACCCTGAATCTGTAGCTCGATATCGCCCACTGTTCCCTTCTTTACAGGTGATAGCGATATCGTGGTGAGTTTATCGACAGTGTTCTCCTTCACAGTGAAGTGCTTCTTAACGTTCGAACCATCCAGAAAGATCGATAGAAGCAGTGCCGTGGTGTCGTTTGAGTTTGCCACATCTACCTTTACACGCAAGATCTGCTTTAGAGATTCGCTGTAATGCTCGATCCCATCGGGGCGCATGAGGTAGTACTCACGTGGATTTTCATAATCCCACAACGCCTCCTTCGGGCGCACAATATAGGCATGCCCTGTGTAGGTGAAGTTATCAAGCCCTGGATACTGATTGAGCTGTGTAAAATCAGCTGAAAAGCTCTTATGTTTCAGGAATGCGTCGAGCTGTGGCGTGTCGGAGGCGTACGCCTGAATGGCGAATAGAATAGTAAGCAGAATAAGTAATTTTTTCATTTATGAACCCCTCTCCCGCCCTTCGGGCACCCTCCCCCCAAGGGGGAGGGGAAAAGCTATTGAACCACAACGTCCATTCCCCTCCCCCTTGGGGGGAGGGTGCCCAAAGGGCGGGAGAGGGGTTCATTATAATATTTTTTCTTTATCTCTCTCTAATTGCTCTTTCAGCTCCTCTAAACTAGAAAACTTCATGCAGTCACGGATCTTCTGCACAATAAAGACCTCTAGCGTATCGCCATAAAGCTCTCTACCGCTATAATCCACCAGATGTACCTCAAACCGCTCACCCACCTCTGGGCGAGTGCCTCTATAGATCATCGCTGTATATCTCTTGCCATCCACATATGTATAGCCACTATAAACTCCCTCTGGAGGAAGAAGTTCGCTCAATAGCTTTAAGTTCGCAGTAGGGAAGCCGATCGTGCGCCCCATCTGGTCACCTGCGACCACTTCGCCTACGCAGGAGTAATATCTGCCAAGATAGTTCGGCACCTCGGCGACATCGCCAGCAAGCACTATATTACGTATAACTGTGCTAGAGATCTGCACACCACCATGCTCTAGCTGTGGCACAACTATGCACTCTATATTGCGCTCTAGGCAGAGCCTTTTTAGTAGTACGGAATCGCCTGTTCGCCCTTTACCAAACCTGAAATCGCTACCCACAATCACAGCTTTAGCGTGTAGCCGCTCCTCTATATACTCACGAAAGAATACACTCGGCTCTAGAGCCGCCAGCTCAGCATTAAATGGAACGTTATAGCAGATCTCTACACCAGCAGACGCTAATAGTGCCATCTTCTGCTCAAATGTGCAGATCATCGGCGTGTTCTTCTTGTAATACTTCTGTGGGTGTGGAAGAAAGGTGCATACCACAGGCGCAAGCCCCCTTGCTAGCATAGCTTGCAAAAGAGAGGCATGCCCTAAATGCACACCGTCAAAGTTACCTATGCAGACAGCCGTCTTACTAGTGGCAAGGATACTGCCATCCAGCACCACCTGCATTAGATAATCTCACCTAAGTCGCCCACCTTCATAAATAGATCTCGTAGCTTTGAGAGCATTGCAAGTCTATTATTCTTCAAATTTTGATCAGGAGCGTTCACCATAACTTTGTCAAAGTACTCGGCTAGCGGCTCGGCGAATGTTACAAGCTCTGCAATCGCCCCAGCCCAACGCTCCTCATTCGCAAACACCGATAGCGTCTGGAGTTTGTCCTGATACTGTTTATAGAGAGCCGCCTCCTCGATATGTTCGAAGATCTTATCATCCACAACTGTAACATTCGATTCAGCTTTCTTTAGTATATTATTGATACGCTTATAGCTTTGAGCGATACTCTTAAAGTTTTCCGACCTCTTCGCCGCTGTAAGAGCCACTGCACGGTCTTTCTGGCGAGCAAAATCACTGAAGTCCACCATAGCAGCGTCGTATGCGTCGGCGTCTACTGTGCCTGCTGTGATCAACATCTGCTTGTGACGCTGAATAAAGAACTCCAGCACCCTCTCTTCAATATTAGCTTCGGTAGCCTTCCCCTTTAGTAGCGTAGCGGCGTGGGCTATCGCTGTGCGGATATCCACCCTCCAAAGAGCGTCCTCGATGATATTAATTATCCCAATAGCCGCTCTGCGTAGCCCATAAGGATCCTGATTGCCAGTAGGGATCATACCGATCGCAAACGCCCCCACGATCGTATCGAGTTTATCTGCTATCGCAAGCACCCTGCCGATATCCGATTTTGGCAGAGCGTCGTTTGCGCTGCGTGGCATATAATGTTCTTCAATAGAGTTTGCAACCGCCTCCGATTTACCCTGCAATTTAGCATAAACCTTCCCCATAAAGCCCTGTAGCTCTGGAAATTCGTACACCATCTCGCACATAAGGTCCGCCTTGCAAAGCGTTGCCGCCTCGTAGGTTTCATCTTTTTTATCTGGCGCAAACTGCACGATAAGCTTATCCGCAATAGCACGAAACCTCTCCATCTTCTCGTACGATGTGCCGAGCTTCTCCTGATAGACGACCTTCTTTAACATCTCCACACGCTCCTCTAGCGGCGTGTTTCTGTCATTCTTATAGAAGAAGTGTGCGTCATTTAATCTAGCCCTCAAAACTCGCTCATACCCCTGACGGATAAGTGAATCATCCTCTGGTTTCATATTGGAGATACCGATAAACTTCGCCTGTAGCTTGCCATCTTTATAGGCTGGGAAGTACTTCTGGTGATGTTTCATGCTTGTGATCAGCACAGGCGACGGAAGCTCCAGAAATAGCTCATCAAACGTCCCCTCTATAGCGTACGGATACTCCACAAGGTTTACAACTGTGTCTAAAAGATCCTCATCGTGACCAACCTCATATCCGCCCTTTTTAGCAAGCGTCTCGAGCTGGTGCGATATCTCCGCCTTGCGATCCTCAATATCGAGTACCACAAACGACTCCTTTAGCGACTTTGTATAAGAGTGAAAATCAAAAACTTTCATAGCGTTCGGGCAGAGGAATCTATGCCCCACTGTTGTATCAACGGCGTCAAAGCCATCGATATCGAGGTTTAGTATAGTGCCGTTTAGAATCGACATCAGATATTTCAGCGGCCTGCCAAAACGAATATCTCTCGCCCCCCATCGCATAGATTTCGGGAATGGGATCGTGCGAATAAGCCCTGCCGCAAGCGTCTTTATCAGAGCTGCGCTGCTCTGCCCAGTTATCTTCTTAACACCAGTAAGATACTCGCCTTTATCGGTGGAGACCTTTGCGACAGTTGAAAGCTCTAGCCCTTTAGATTCAACGAACTTTGCCCCAACAGGCGATAGCGTGCCATCTGGATTGAATGCGATCTTGGCAGGAGGTCCCTGCACGATATCCTCACGATCCGCCTGCTTCTCTGGCAGTCCATCGATATACATATAGATACGTCTAGGGGTGCCGCCACATTTAAGCGTTGTATACGGCAGGTGCAGATCCGCAAGCTGTGTGCGAGCCTCTGAGTCAAAATGATTAACAGCTAGCGGCACAAACGCCGCTGGAAGCTCTTCACAGCCGATCTCTAAAAGATAAAAAGACATATTTACCTCGTTTTAATACGGTAATGTTATACTATCAACCTTTGCCTTATTGCGCAAAAGCTCTGCAAGTAGGTCGTACGACCCCTTCAAAAGTGCTTCACGAGCGATCTTTGGCACTGTAAATTTATACGATACGCCGTTGAAGATCGCCATCATGCTCTCAAGCGAAATCGAGATCTCCTTATCAGGATTTGCCTCCACCTGCTTATTTAGTGCCTGAATATCAGCCTTATCCATCGTTAGGCAGGCAAGCCCTAATGTGAGGCTATTGCCGAAGAAGATCTCTGCAAAGCTCTCTGCGATAACGGCTTTAAAGCCAGCACGTTTCAGCGACTGCGGCGCATGCTCTCTAGATGAGCCACAGCCAAAGTTTTTGGCAGAGAGGATCA
>JAITWF010000020.1 GCA_031285415.1 Deferribacteraceae bacterium | reverse complement strand
GCACGCAGATCTGCAACAACACCTTCACGAACTTCGGATGAATCTTTCAGCTGTTGTGCGATTTCAGCGACTTCACGAGAGCGCACGGATAGATCTACAGAGTCGGTCTTGTTTGGTGTAACCGTCTGTTTAACATCCGCAGAACGTTTAGAGTCGGTCTTTTTGGTGTCTGCCGCCCTATCGTTTTTTTCCGTCGTAATGAACTGTCTGTCGTTGATAATTCTCATAACCGCACTCCCAGATCGCTGAAACCTGATCCTTCCTTTCTTACATTCCCTATCGACCAAATTCTAACAAACTTTAGTTTTTTTTGCAATTCTTTTAAATATTTTTTTACATAGCCATATCTAGGCTATTTCCACGTTTAGCAGGCATATAACCCTTTAAAGACCTGTTTCCTTCACGAGGCTCAGGGTTATTAGTCTGTTCCAATGTGCTTTTCAGCTGCTCGAATAGCATGTCTGCCATTCCGCCTCTGTTACTTTTTGCTGCCTGATCAGACAGCTCCATATCTAATAGGTCGGTAAAAATTTCCTCACCATTGCTTTTTTCAATAAATCCGCCCTCTTGAGAGGACTCTCTCATAGTTTTCATCATCTGATGGATGAACATAGCCTCGAAACCTTGGCAAGCCTCTTTCAGCTTCTGCTCCTCGGTACGGGAATTTTTTTCCACCTTCGCTATATCAGGGTTTGTGCTATATGGTGTAATATTCATTAGATTACCTCCAAGTGTGCATGCATTGCGCCTGCTGCCTTTATCGATTGCAGTATCGATATAAGATCACGTGGTGTGACGCCGATTGCGTTCAGAGCCTTTACAAGGTCAGATACTGTCACGCCCTCTGGAACTACCATCAGCTTCGCATCCTCCTCTGCCACCTCTAGCTCTGGCTCTAGAGCCACAACTGTCTGTCCGTTCGAGAACGCCTCTGGCTGCGATACCTCTACATGGTTTGATATAGTTATATTAAGGTTGCCATGAGCTACTGCCACTGTGCTTATGCGCACCTCAGAGCCCATAACGATAGTGCCTGTACGCTCATCCATGATAACTCTAGCAAATACCTCTGGCTGTATCTCAAGATTGAGTACTGTATTCAAAAAATCGTAGTAGCTAGATGAAAACTCGCCAGGGATAGTCACCTTTATATTAGATGGAGAGGTTATCGCTGCGATCTCTGCACCCATGAATGTATTGATAGCTGTTTTAGCGTTCACAACATCTGCTAGCGAGTAGCTGCTAAAGAAGAGCTCAATCTGGCTAATATCCATCTGGAATGGAATCTCCTTCTCCACCGTTGCCCCATTAGGGATACGCCCTGCGGTTGGGTGATTTTTCGTTACGCTGGCACCGCCTGCCGACACGTTCATACCGCCTACAGAGATAGGACCCTGTGCTACAGCATATATCTGACCGTTCGGTGCGGCGAGTGGCGTTAATAGAAGTGTACCGCCCTCTATGCTCTTAGCGTCACCGATAGATGATATAGTAACGTCCATCAGCTGACCAGCTCTTGCAAATGGAGGTAGCTTTGCCGTTACCATAACAGCGGCAACGTTCTTCACCTTTACATCGTCTGCGTTTACTGTAATCCCTGTACGTTCGAGCATGTTGACAAGCGATTGTGTGGTGAATCGTGTCTGGTCTTTATCACCTGTGCCGTTCAAGCCGACAACTAAGCCATATCCGAAGACTTGGTTTTCACGAATGCCATCGACCTTTGCAATATCACGAATCTTAACCACTGCGCTTGCGTTTATGCTGAACGATAACAAAATTATTAAAGTTAATATCTTTTTCATAGTAGTTAATCTCCTTAGAACGGCCATACCCAGTCGATAATCGTTGCCAACCAACCTTTACGGTTTGCGTCGGTTATCACGCCATCGCCTGTGTATTTAATCTGTGCATCCGCTATTGCGCTAGATAACACTGTATTTGTTGCGTCGATATCCTTCTGGCGAACGACGCCCCTTATAGTTATAGTCTGCTTCTCTTGGTCTACAACAATCTCTCTCTGCCCTTCGATCACTAGGTTGCCAGATGGTAAGATCTCTACAACTCGTGCTGCGATCGTCGCTGTGATGGTATCAGAACGAGCCTTTGAACCCTCTCCAGCGAAGCTGTTATTTGTAGCGGCTGCGATCGTTGGGTCAAATGCGTTGCCTGTACCTAAGATATCGGTCATACCGAAGTTCAACGGAAGCCCCATCAGACTAGTGATCCCTGCATCGTAGTTTGAGCTTCTATTGGTGCTAGTATTGTTTGAGTTTCTAGCAGATGCCGTCTCCTCGATACGAACGATAACCACATCGCCCACGAGGCGAGCTTTGTAATCTAGGAAGAGCGTGCCGTTTGAGCCAACATCTGCCCAAAGTGATGGACTAGGCTTTCTCTGCGCCTGCGCCCTTTCATACTCCTCCATCTCCTGTCTGTATCCGCCAGATGGCATATCGGTGGCTACAAGAGCGGTTTCCTTTGCGCTACAGCCTGCAATCGCCGCCACTGTTAATGTTAATATAATCATCTTTCGCATAATTTTCACCTCGTATCGGTCACGCTAGAGTAATAGCAATTACTATGCCAAAAAGAAAAAGCAACCACCCCACCCTTCGGGCACCCCTCCAAGGAGGGGAACT
>JAITWF010000007.1 GCA_031285415.1 Deferribacteraceae bacterium | reverse complement strand
AATTGTAGGCGCGTGCATTGTGGTATACTTTATACAGTTGAAACTTATGAAGGTCAATATTAGGAGTATCTTTAGATGATAGCGTGCGTGCAAAGGGTATTGAATGCTAAAGTTGAGGTAGATGGCAAAACGATTAGCTCGATAGATAGAGGGCTATTAGTGCTTCTAGGCGTTGTAAAAGATGATAATGTTGAGAGTGCAAAACTCCTTGCAGAGAAGATCTGCAATCTGCGAATATTTGCAGACAAGAATCATAAAATGTCATTATCTGTCAAAGATATAAATGGCGAAGTTCTAGTAATAAGTCAGTTTACATTGGCGGCAGATCTATCGAAGGGGAATCGCCCCGATTTTTCAATGGCAGAGCTACCAACTATCGCAGAGGATCTATATAAAACGTACGTTAATAATATCCGCTCTGTGCTGGGTGCAGATCGTGTTGGCACAGGGATCTTTGGCGCAGATATGCAGGTATCGCTTGTGAATGATGGACCCGTTACGCTAATAATCGAGAGGTAAAAATGAAGTTAAATATTATGCCATTGCCCCCAATAGGAGCCAACTGTTACTTATTGAGTGATAGCCAAAACAGGCTTACAATAATCGATCCAGGCGGCGAGCCAGAGACGGTTATCAAATATATCGAGGCGAATAAGCTTATACCGCTCCAGATTCTCTTTACCCATGGGCATTTCGACCATATTGGCGCAGCGGAAGAGTTGAAGGCGAAATATAATATTCCAATATTTATGCACGACGGCGACACCCCTGTGCTTGCGCACTCTGCAAAGGCGTTGGGGCTAGATATAAAGGCGACTAATTCGCTAAACGATCGCCAGGTGATAAAGTTTGAGGCGGAGATCCATGTAATACACACCCCTGGTCACTCCACCGGCGGCGTATGCTTCTATATCCCCGATATGAAGGCTGTATTCACTGGTGACACACTATTTGAGCGATCTGTTGGCAGAACCGACCTGCCACACGGCGATCCTAAGGCGTTGGTCGATTCGATTGCAAATAAACTATACAAACTCGATGATGATACGATCGTCTATCCAGGACATGGCGACAAGACCACTATTGGAGAGGAGAAGAGATTGAATCCGTTCGTACGTGGTGCCGCAAATGCAAGATAATAACCTTTTACGAGTGTCGAAACCGCTCCGCTACTCTGGCGGAGAGATGGGCAGGATTGAAAAATCGCATGAAAACAGGCTAAAGTTCTGCCTCACCTTCCCCGATATATACGATATAGGGATGAGTCACCTCGGCTTTCGCATTATCTACTCTAAACTAAACGAGAGTGACAATATCGTCTGCGAGCGATTCTTCGCCCCTAATCCTGACGCACTTGAGACGCTAGGCGGTGCCGTTATGGTATCGCTCGAGTCTCGCACACCTATAAAGGAGTTTGACGTTTTAGGATTTAGCTTTCAGTATGAGATGAGCTACACCACTGCGCTACAACTCCTCGTTAAGGGTGGAATTCCGCTACTATCTGCCGATCGGAACGATAACGACCCTATTATTATAGCTGGTGGCGGCTGTATCCTAAACCCTGCCCCACTTTCAGCCTTTATAGATGTATTTTTTATGGGTGAGATGGATATTGCACTGACGCAAGCGATGGAACGTCTATATCAGCTCAGAAAGTCAGGCGCAACACGCAGGGAGCAGCTCGAGATGTTAAACGAGTACCCCTTCACCTATATCCCACTGATAGAGCCTAAAAAAGTGGCGGTGCGTGAGATCTTTAAAGGGTTTAGTACCGATAGTGGCGACGTTGCCCCACTAGTGCCGATCATGCCTGTGGTGCAGGATCGTATCGCTATGGAGATAGCTCGAGGCTGCACAAACGGCTGCAGGTTTTGCCAGGCTGGGATGATCTACCGACCTGTGCGTGAGAAGGGGGTCGCAAATCTGTGCGGCACCGCACTGAATATGCTTAATAGCACTGGCTATCAAGAGATCTCCCTTCTAAGTCTCGACACAGGTGACTATTCGCAGATAGAGCCACTATTAGAGAAGCTAGGTAGCGGCTTGAATGAACGTAAAATATCGCTCTCCCTCCCCTCCCTTCGTGCAGAGACGGTGAACCCTGCAATCTTTGAAAAGATAGGAGCTGTACGCAAATCTGGATTTACTATCGCCCCTGAGGCTGGCTCGCAGAGGCTACGAGATATAATAAACAAGAATCTATCCGAAGAGGAGATCATAAACGCCGCAGTGTACGCAAAAAATGCAGGGTATAGCGGCGCAAAGCTATACTTTATGTGCGGCTTACCGTACGAGACAGATGAAGATATCCTTGAGATCGCTGTCTTAGTACGTAAGATTAAGTATGCGGTGAAGGGGGGCGGTAGAGGGTTTAACCTTACTATCTCAATGTCAAACTTTGTACCGAAGCCGCACACCCCCTTTGAGCGGTTCGGACAGCTGCCTCCAGAGGAGCTAAAGCGCAGACACTTCCTACTGAAAGATGAGCTACGGCGAGATAAGGTGATGTTAAAGTATCACGATGTCACCACAAGCTCGATAGAAGCTGCGATTGCTAGGGGGGATTCTCGCTGGACGAAGCTACTTACTAACGCTATTGATAAAGGATTCTATCTAGATGCATGGAGCGAATACTTCTCTAGAGACCGCTGGAGAGAGCTTTTCACCGAAGAGGGATTGACTATCGCTGATTTTGCTAGCCACTCGTATACCGACGATGAAGATCTGCCGTGGAGTACAGTCAACTGTGGGCTAGATAATAAGTGGCTACTTCGTGAGCGAGATAATGCCGCAAATGCTTGCACAACAGAGGATTGCAGACACGGCAAATGCTCTGCATGCGGCGTTTGCGACTTTAAAACGATTAAAAATACACAGGCAGAGGCAGATCCAAACTTTAACGTTGATAGATATATCGCCCCAACCGAGTTTAAACGATATGAGCTACTCTTTGAGAAACACGGCGTGGGTGTATTCATGTCTGCCCTCGATCTTGTGCGCATATTCACGCATATACTGATCGCCGCTGGGGTGACGTTAAAGTTTACCGAAGGATTTAACCCTATCCCTCGTACCGTTTTGCAAGCCCCTACCCCTGTGGGTGTGGCTGGCGATAATGAAAGCCTACTTCTGGAGCTTGCCCCCTCCTCTATAAAGGCTGATACGCTACAAAGGATTAACGCCCTTGCGCCAGCTGGAGTTAAAGTTTTATCGATACAGGAGGCTGTCTGGGCGAAGAATCTGTCGTCGTATACTATGACATATCGGTTTGACGAGGAGAGCTTCAACTTTATAAAGGGTGCAATCGATGGCGGTAAGGCGTTCTACGAAAAAACCGACAAACAGGGTCGCCCAAAGGTAGTCAAGTTGGAGGATTTCCTGATAGCTGTTGGCGATAATACGCTCGATATGTCCATTACAGACAAGGGGGCGTTCCACCTCCCAGAATTTTTCAGGCGATCATGTTACGAAAAGATTCCAACGATCGTTCGCACCAATTTAAAGCCGTATGCCTGATAATTTCTTCGAGCATATATACTCCAAGTACAATACAGCCGAGTATATTAAAACAGACCCGATCCTCTTTCCGCATACTTTGGAGGGAAATACCGAGTTTATCGCCTTTACGGCGGCACTATTTGCATATGGCAATGTGAAGGCTATGCAGAAGTTTCTCTACGCCTTTTTTGATAGCTGTGGCACCGATCCGTATACGCTTAAACCGAACCCTGATAGGCTAAAGTATCGATTCCAGACAGTAAACGACGTTGAAGCCTACTGCAATGCAATGAAGCGAATCTATAATGATCACGGTAGCCTAGAAAAGCTATTCGCTAATGGTGCTCTTGAGGCGTTTAATATAATTAGATCGAACTACTTTGACACATTAACACCTGGTATAAAGTTCCTCTTCGCTATCCCCGAAAAGTCTGCCTCTAAACGGCTATGGATGTTTCTTCGCTGGATGATACGCAAAGATGATGTAGATCTAGGGCTATGGATGAATTATAACGCTATGGATCTGAACTTTCCACTCGATACGCATGTCCATAGAATGTCTGTGAGCTTAAAAATAATTACCCAGAACGAATCTGGAGTGAAGGCTAGAGAGAAGATTAACTCATATTTTCGCAAGCTATCGCCATTAGACCCAGTTAAATACGATTTTGCGCTGACACGGCTAGGGATAGCGCACAAATGCCAGTATGAACCGTCGGAAAGATGCGCAAAATGTGCCGAATATGGGATATGCAAATTCTGTTGACACAGCGATCTAAGATCGGTATCCTTGATTAGAGATTATTATTTGGAGGATGAAATGCCAGTTGTTATCACTGACAGTAATTTTGAGGCGGAAGTAACGAAGTCTAACACACCAGTGCTGCTTGATTTTTGGGCGTCTTGGTGCCAACCTTGCAGGATGTTAAGCCCTACAATCGACGCACTTGCTACAGAGTTTGATGGCAAGGCTAAAGTCGGCAAAGTTAATGTGGATGAGAATCGAGAGATCTCCTCTGATTACGGTATAATGAGCATTCCTACAGTGCTAATCTTCCATAAAGGGGAGCTTGTAGAGCAGTTCGTCGGCGTACAGCCTAAAGCAACCTACGAAGACGCTATTAAAAAGTATCTATAAGTACGATAATAAATTAGGGGGGTAAGATATGTCAGAAATTATTGACGTCCAAGCGATGGAGATCATTGACTCTAGGGGTAATCCAACGGTTGAGGTAACAGTATTGACTAGCACAGGTGCCATAGGGCGTGCTGCTGTTCCAAGTGGCGCATCTACAGGGGAATTTGAGGCTGTAGAGCTGCGTGATGGCGATAAAACTCGCTTTCAGGGCAAAGGGGTGTTGACGGCGGTTCAAAATGTCAACACAGTTATCGCAGATGAGCTAGATGGCGTCAGCGTGCTTGATCAGAAGATGATCGATGAGATTATGATCGACCTCGATGGCACAGATAACAAGGCGAAGCTTGGCGCAAACGCTATCCTTGGCGTGTCGATGGCTTGCGCAAAGGCTGGCGCAGATGAGCT
>JAITWF010000167.1 GCA_031285415.1 Deferribacteraceae bacterium | reverse complement strand
AGCTGTAGGGGATTACTTTGCAGGGCCTAATCATGTGCTACCTACTGGCGGATCGGCCAGATTTTTCTCTCCGTTAGGGGTGTACGACTTTATTAAACGTTCTAGCCTTATATACTATACGAAGGAGCGGCTTGCAGATCATGCCAACATGATCGCCTCTATAGCGTATATCGAAAATCTGCATGGGCATAGCTTCTCTGCACTAAAACGAAAAGATGATCAATAAACAGAGTTTATTTAGCGCACTCTCCTTCCTTACCATCATACGTCTGAAGGGGTATGAGCGGTTTGACGCAAAGGAGTCGGTCTACTCCTTCGCCTACGCTGGAATACTCATCGGTATAGGTGCGGCTATCGTGCATATGTTACTCCCCCCTGTGGCGGTTGTGATATATCTGTGCGTAATCACAGGCTTTTTGCACCTTGATGGGCTTGCGGATACGTTCGATGGATTGTTTTCGCATAAAAGCAAGGACAAAATGCTTGAGATAATGAAAGACTCTCGCATAGGCGCAATGGGGGCAGTGGCGATCGTTTTATGCCTACTCGGGAAGTATAACGCCGTAACGAATATCGAGAGCGTGCTTATCTTTGCTGCTATACCAGCTTTTTCTAGATATGTGATGGTGCTAATGATGGCGTTTTTGCCATATGTGCGCCAGAACGGCACAGGCAAGGCGTTTGTGGGGGGGTACGACAGGCGAGTATTTATGCAGATCCTTCCTGCGGAGATAATCCTCCTTGTAGCCTGTGGTTTTATTGGGTTTATAACGATTAATCTGCTATTTGTCGCTATCTTTATCTGGCTATCTGTCTGGTATAAAAAGAGTTTAGGTGGTATCACAGGCGACCTATTGGGGGCTTCGGGGGAGATTATGGAGACGGTGCTCTTTATAGCGGCGGCGAGGTTCTGCTGATGAAACCACATGGCGGTAACGTTTGGAGATTGGCGGCGGAGCTAGGTGTAGCGGTCGACTCTATAATCGACCTATCCACATGCGTGGCGGATCACTACCCACCAGAGGTGGATGAGGTTATGCGTGAGGCGAATCTGATTGCAAAGCTGCCAGAGCCGTATTCGGCTAGCTTCTCGACGCTCTATTCACAGTATAAGGGGATCCCTGCCGATAATGTGCTTCTCACTGCTGGCACCACAGAGGCGATAAGTGCCTTGTGTGAGCTGTTTTCGGGGGAGATCTGCAATATCACTCCGCCGACCTACTCTGATTATGAACATTACGCCGTACTTGCGGCGATGAAGATCTATAAGATCATCAGCGAGAATACATCGATAGCATTTATCTGCAATCCGAACAATCCTACTGGGGAGCTTCGCTCGAATGAGGAGATCATTGAGCTTGCGGCAACCTATCCGAGCTGCGTCTTTGTGGTGGATGAATCGTATATGCCCTTTGTGGATGGGCAGGAGAGTATACTAAAATATGGTGTTATCAATAATATAGTCGTGCTTCGGTCGTACTCCAAGGTGTTCGGGGTGCCGGGACTGCGGATAGGCTACGTAGTGGCGTCTGAGCCGATTATCGCCGCAATCAGGGCGAGACTGTCGCCGTGGAGCGTCGGCACGATGGCGCAGAAGATCGCAGAGGTCTTTGTGAAGATGAATGAAACGCCGATCGGCGGTTTAAAGCTGGAGGAGCGCAAAAGTTTCTTCAAGGCGTTATCAAATATCGATGGAGTAAAGCCGCTACCGAGCCGTACACAGTTCTGCTTATGTATGCTCTCTGGCGTTACCTCCTCTGATTTTGCGCAGCGATATCGAAAGCGAGGGATACTGATCAGAGATTGCTCTAATATAAGCCGTTTGGGGAGTAGCTACGTGCGCATCTCTATGCGAGACGGCTGGGAGAAACTTTTTTAATGAAGATGCAACCTATAATGATTGTAGGAACTGGTTCTGGTGTGGGCAAATCGCTTATAACAGCGGGGTTATGCCGAATATTTGCAGATATGGGCATAAAGGTTTGCCCATTTAAGGCGCAGAATATGTCATCCTTTGGCGACAAGATGAGCAGTGCGCAGATTCAGCAAGCGAAGGCGGCGAGAGTTATCCCTGATGTGCGCATGAACCCGATCTTTCTAATGCCTGTTGGTGATTCTAAATCAAAATTGATACGTATGGGTGAAGAGAGAGGTGTCTACTCTGCTAAAGAGTATTATGCGATGAAGGATGAAAACTTTACGATAGCAAAAAAAGCGTACGATAGTCTTGCGGCGGAGTATGATCTTGTAGTGTTAGAGGGGGCAGGAAGTCCAGCCGAGATCAACTTAAGAGAGCTGGATATTGTAAATATGCGCATGGCAGAGTATGCAAAGGCAAAGGTTATCCTTGTGGGCGATATATCGAGGGGTGGGGTATTTGCCTCTCTGAAAGGCACGGTCGACCTAGTGGAGGATCGACATCGTAGCCTCATAAAGGCAATGATTATCAATAAGTTCCGTGGGGATCTGTCGATACTAGCACCTGGCGTCAGCCAGATAGAGGAGATTACAGGCAAGCCTGTATTGGGGGTAATTCCGTACTTTGAGCATAGTTTAGAGGATGAGGATTCGCTTGATAGTCGAGCCGTAAAGAAGCATAATTTAAATGATCTAGATACACTGGCAGAGATTATTAAGCAGAATGTCAAAATGGAACAGATATGCTCTCTGCCAATATATTAGCGTTAATTATAGGCTTCTTTGCCGATATGGTGCTAGGCGATCCTCGGTGGGCGTATCACCCTGTGCGCCTAATCGGCAACGCCGTATCGCTACTGGAGCGGTATATCTACAGAAGGGGCAACTTTATCGAGGGTGTGCTTCTGCTGCTATCGGCACTATTGATCGTCGGTGGTGCATATATTGCAATTTTAGTAGCGTTGTGGCATATCTCGTACCCTGCCTATATTGCGGCGAGTGCATTTGGCGTGTGGGTGGGGATAAGTGTGAAGGATATGAAGGATGAGGTTCGCCCTGTTATCTCTGCGTTAGAGGCGAACGATCTGCCAGAGGCACGCAAAAAGATATCGCTACTCGTCAGCCGTGATACGAAAGATATGAAGAGCGAGAAGATCGCCTCCTCTGCAATCGAGACGGTGGGGGAGAACTTTACCGATGCTGTAATCTCGCCGATCTTCTACGCCACACTCTTTGGTGGAGCTGGAGCGATAATATTCAAGGTGGTCAGCACGCTAGACTCAATGGTGGGTTATCGAAATAGCCGATATGAACGGTTTGGCACAGCCTCCGCTAGGATGGATGATCTATTAGGCTTTATCCCTGCACGTCTATCGATAATACCGATAATGTTTGGAGCGATTTTGGCTGGTGAAAGCCCGATGGGGGCGTGGTTCTGCTACTGGGATCACCGTAAAGATCATGCAAGCCCTAACTCTGCCCACAGTATCTCCGCCTTTGCAGGTGCGCTCAAGGTGCGGCTAGGTGGGGCGACCTCGTACGGCGGCGTTGTATACGATAAAGCTGTCATAATCGGTGGCGAGAGGCCACTAACGGCGGCGAGAGTTTCTCATGCCTTGACGCTATACGACGATAGCGCATTCTTTGCAGTTGCAATAGCGATACTATTTTTATATATAATGCAATGAGGGGATCTATGAATGAACTAAACTATAAAGCGGAACTGCTGATTGAGGCTCTGCCATATATGCAGCAGTACTACAATAAAACGGTTGTGATAAAGTACGGTGGGCATGCGATGAGTGATAACGAGCTAAAGTATCACTTTGCGCAGGATGTGGTGCTATTGAAACAGGTGGGGATAAACCCTGTAATAGTGCATGGCGGAGGGCCTCAGATCGGTGGAATGCTCTCTACTCTTGGCTTTGAGAGTAGATTTGAGCAGGGTATGCGTGTGACTCCGCCAGAGGCGATGGATGTGGTGGAGATGATCCTTTCGGGGAAGATTAATAAAGAGATCGTTGGGCTTATCACTCGTGCAGGGGGTAGGGCGATCGGTATATCTGGCAGAGATGGCAAGCTATTATCGGCTCGCAAGATGGAGCTGCACGGCGTAGATCTGGGGCAGGTGGGCGTTGTGAGCGATGTTGATATCTCTGTGATCCAGAGTATCCCCGATTTTATCCCTGTGATCGCCCCTGTGGGGATAGGTAAAGATGGCTCTGCATATAATATAAATGCCGACTTGGCGGCTGGCAGCATTGCGGCGGCACTAAAGGCGGAGAAGCTACTACTCCTCACAGACGTTGAGGGGATCTTGGATGAGAATAAGGAGCGGATCTCGTCGCTAACGCTGACAGATGTCGAGCGGTTAAAGCTAGATGGAACGATACATTCAGGGATGATTCCGAAATTGAAAGGGGTCTTTGACGCACTTAAATCTGGGGTGTCGAAGGCGCATATTATAGATGGCAGGCTGAAACATTCGGTGTTACTAGAGATGTTTACCGACTCTGGCATAGGTACGGAGATTATAAATGCTTGATTTCAGGCGTATGAACGTGCCGAAGCCGTTTATAGATAAAGTTATCGCCCCTAGCTGTCAGGGGGATGAGCGGATCTTGAACGCATTCAGAGCTGTTCCACGTGAATTCTTTATGGATGAGGCTATGCGCCTAAAGGCGTACGTCGATAGTGCGCAGCCGATAGGATATGGGCAGACGATCTCGCAGCCCTCCCTTGTGGCGATGATGTTGCACGAGCTAGAAACCGCACCTACGCATAAAGTTCTAGAGATCGGTGCAGGCTCTGGCTACGTAACGGCACTTTTAGGAAAGCTGGTGGATGAGGTCTATGCGCTGGAGCTTCTGCCAGAGCTTTGCACAAAGGCTCGTGACAAGATTCGTGAGATGATGATCCGAAATGTGCGCTTAATGACGGCGAACGGCGCAGTGGGGTATGCCGAAAAAGCACCGTACGATAGGATAATCGTGTCTGCAGGGGCGAAGAGTTTCCCTCCTGCGCTACTGGAGCAGTTAGCGGATGATGGTATAATTATTATCCCTATAGATGGTGTGCTGACTAAGGTTCTTAAAAGCGGTGAACGCAAACCGCTTGCCAAAGTTGCATTTGTGGATTTTATTAATAGTTAGTAGGGGCGGGGTCTGCCCGCCCGATAGGAATATAGATGATAAGAGTAGTTGATCTAAAAAAACGTTACGGTACCTTTGAAGCGGTTAAGGGTGTCAGCTTTGAGGTCTCAAAGGGCGACTTCTTCGGCTTTCTAGGCCCCAATGGTGCTGGCAAGACGACGGTGATGAAGATTATGTCGTGCCTATCCACCCCCACAGAGGGGAGTGTGCAGATATTTGGGATGGATGTAAACACTCACCCCTCCGATATAAAGGCGAAGATCGGCATGGTTGCGCAGGATAACAACCTCGACCCAGATTTTACTGTGCTTGAGAACCTCCTTGTATACGCTGGATACTATGGGATCAAGCGGAAGGATTCTCTACCGAAGGCGATGGAGCTTCTATCGTTTGTCGATCTAGCGGATCGCAAGAACGACAAGATTCAGTCGCTCTCTGGCGGTATGCTTCGACGGCTACAGATCGCCAGATCGCTTATAAATTCGCCAGAGATCCTCATTATGGATGAACCGACTACAGGGCTAGATCCACACTCACGCAGGAATCTGTGGGAGAAGTTATCAGTACTACGGGAGCAGACAGGGATGACTATGCTACTCACCACGCACTATATGGAGGAGGCACAGAGCCTCTGCTCGAGGGTGGCGATTATGGATCTAGGGAAGATCGTCACGGTCGACTCGCCAGCGCATTTGATAGAGCTGCACGGCGGAACACTCGAAGACGTATATTTGAAGTTAACTGGGAGACCGCTCGATGCTTAATATTATCTACGGCTGGCGTGTTTTTATGCGCAATATAAAGGTATTTTATAAGCTTTATAAATATAACTTAGTAATAAACTTTATTGAACCATCGCTCTATCTCTTTGCCTTTGGAATAGGGCTGGGGAACTATGTATCGGATATCAACGGTATGCGCTATATCGAGTATATTGCGCCAGGGATGGTCTGCTACACTGGGCTTTTCGCCGCCGCCTTTGAATGCCTGTACGGTACATATACGCGGATGGTATACCAGAAAACGTTCGACGCAATCTTAACCACTCCAGTGAATAAAACAGGCGTTATTCTGGGAGAGATCTTCTACGGTGCTGCAAAGGCTGTATTGTTCGCTATTATAATCATGATCGTGGTGTACGTCTTTGGGCTGATTCGTACGCCGTATCTGCTGTTAGCTCTGCCATTTATATGGCTTGGTGGGGTGATCTTTGGTGGTATCGCCCTTGTGGTGACGGCACGGGTGAAGGGGATCGAATCGTTTAACTACTTTGTGACGTTAATCCTATCCCCCCTTATGCTCCTATCAGGGATCTTTTTCCCGCTTACAGGGCTTCTAGAGAAGATCTCTGTCGTATCGCCGTTCTATCAGGTAGCGAAGATCTGCCAGCTTATGGCGGCTGGCGAGATTGCCGCTGTATGGAGTCATGGGCTTATCGTTATCTTTATGGCGGTTATTAGCGTTGCGCTTGCGCTTATCTTTATGACGAGGAGGCTTGCGCAATGAGTCTCGGTATATTCGACTCTGGCGTAGGGGGACTCACGGTCTATCGTGAGTTAGCAAAGCAGTTCCCTGATACAGATCTGATCTATCTAGGCGACACCGCCCGAGTGCCGTACGGCAATAAGTCGCCCGATACTATCATTCGATACGCCACAGAGTGCGCCTCTATGCTCGTTAAACGGCACAACGTTGACGCACTTGTGGTAGCCTGCAACACTATATCAAGCTACGCAATCGAAAATCTGCGCAGCACCTTTGGGCTGCCAGTGTTAGGGGTGATCGAGGCTGGAGCCGAGATGGCGATGGCGGTGACGAAAAATAATAAGATTGGAGTTCTAGGCACTATCGCCACAGTGCGAAGTGGCGCATATATAAAGGCTCTCGAAGAGGTGAGCGACGGCAAAGCTATCGTATCGCAAAGAGCCTGCCCCCTCTTTGTGCCGCTAGTGGAGGAGGGTGTGATTACAGGCGAGATCCCGAGCCTTGTAATCAAGATGTACCTCGATGAACTTATCGCAGATGTAGACACGCTTCTATTAGGCTGTACTCACTATCCTGTACTTGCGCCGCTCCTTGCCTCGATCTATCCAGAGGTGAATATTGCGGATAGTGCCTCTATGATGGTGGAGCATATCCTTGCAGGTGGGCTTGCTACTATCGAGAGCGGCAAACGTGAGATCTACGTCACCGATATAACGCCAGCCTTTGAGTCGCTCAAAAGCATGCTAGTAGGGGATATCCCCATGCAGGAGATAGATATATAAAAAAAACGCTTATCGCCATTGTAATAATCCTCTCCATCGTGCGGCTTGCCCCAAGGGAGTCGTTAACGGCGGATCTCTTATATTCACAGGCGGTATACGCCGCTGGCGGTGAGCTTATGCGTTTAACGCTGGCGGATGATGGCATATTCCGCCTATATGCGCCGCTAGAGCAGATCTCACCAACGCTTCAAGAGGCTACACTCCTCTATGAAGATCGCTACTTTCGATACCATTTTGGCGTAAACCCGATAGCCCTCATCCGTGGGGCATTTGCAACATATATCAGCAAAGAAAGAGCTATGGGTGCCTCCACTATCACAATGCAGCTTGCACGCAAACTTTACGACATAAACTCCTCTTCAATAGGTGGAAAGCTTCGCCAGATAGGCTATGCGATATGGCTAGAGGCTCGATACTCAAAGGATGATATATTGGAGGCGTATCTAAACCTTGTGCCGTATGGGCATAATATCGAGGGGGCAGGGGCGGCAAGTTTAGTATACTTTAATAAACGTGCCGAAGATCTATCTACTCTAGAGAGTCTCACCCTTGCCGTTATTCCGCAGAACCCCTCTAAACGTGCGCCCACTATCGGTTTTGCCGAGATGAAGAGGGCGAGAGATCCACTTATGCAAAGCTGGGTCGATAGGCACCCAGAAGATTCCAATAAATTAACTCACTTCGAGCTTCCGATGGTGATCGGTTCAATAAGTGCCCTTCCATATCTAGCCCCCCACTTCGTCGATGGCGTATTGCAGTCGGCAGAGGGGGAGAGCGAGATATTTACCGTTCTAAACCTAAACTTGCAAGAGATTATGGAGGAGAGTATCGAGCGGTTTATTACCTCTAATAGATCGTGGGGGATAAGTAACGCCGCCGTACTCCTTGTGGATACTCGCTCAATGGAGCTGCTTGCCTCCGTTGGTTCCGCCGATTTCTTTGACGATAGTATCGAGGGGCAGGTGGATGGCACAAGGGCTATGCGAAGCCCAGGCTCTCTTATGAAACCATTTATTTATGCCAAAGCGATAGAACAGGGAAAGATTCATCCACGAACTATCCTTAAAGACGCTCCTCGCAGGTACGGATTATACTCGCCGGAGAACTCCGATAGAGGCTTCATGGGACCTATCACCGCACAGGACGCACTCAATCAGAGCCGCAATATCCCAGCGGTGGAGCTTCTTCTAGAGATATCGCCCTCAACTTTTCTAGAGCTACTGCGTACAGCTGGCGTGCAGGATCTGAAAGATGTAGACTATTACGGTGCTGCTCTCGCCCTCGGAGGGATGGAGATCACGATGGAGGACGCCGCACGGATCTATGCATCACTCAATAATGGCGGAGTGGTTCGACCAATCGTTAAGGTAAAAGAACACGTCATTGCGGACTCGATCCGCAATCCAGAGATAATAGATGGTGAATCCGCCTATATCGTGCGAGATATGATTCGCCACAATCCCCCTCCTGCGGTGGGTGGCTTTAAGGTGAACTTCCCATTCGCTGTGGGGTGGAAGACTGGCACCTCGTACGGCTTCAAAGATGGCTGGACGGCTCTCGTATTCGGTGATTATGTGCTAGTGGCGTGGGTGGGTAACTTTGATGGCGTTGGGAACTCCGCCTTTATGGGGCGATACTCAGCAGCACCTTTAGCGTTCAGTATCTTGCGATATATTCACCCACAGCTAGATATTGTGGAGGATGAGGGGATACCGCAAGATCTCAATGTGAAGTACGTCGATATCTGCGAGGCTACTGGGGAGCTTCCGACTGACCTCTGCCCTCGCACGGTGGATTCGCTCTTTATCCCAGGGGTATCGCCTATAAAGATCTCTGATATCTTTCGACAGATCCCTATCGATATCGCTACAGGTTTGCGAGCATGCAGCTACGACCCTGATACGACACGGCTAGAGGTGTACGAGTTTTGGGAGGCTGATCTGTTGGAGCTATTCGAGCAGGCAGGGGTGAAGAGGCGTACGCCGCCAAGGTATATGCCGAACTGCAACCTTGACTATACATCGCAGGAGGGTACGCCGCCGACTATACTATATCCGCAGAGAGGGGTGTCGTATGAGGCTCCAGAGCTAGCGTTCACCGCTACAGCAGGGCTAGACGCTACGGAGATCTTCTGGTTTGTAGATGGGGCGTTCGTCGGCAAGTCGCCGAATGGGAAGCCGTTCTTCTGGAGGAGTATCTCTGGCACCCACAGCCTACAGGCGGTCGATAATGTAGGCAGGGGTACGTCGAGTGTATTTGAGGCAAACTAGTTTGATTCTATATACTTATCTATTGCGCTCTTCAAGCGTGTCATTACGTCGGTAAACTTATCCACATCCTTCTCTAGTAGCGTCACACGGAATCCATTTGTGCGTGTAAAGAATGATGTGAGTGGCACCACGCAGATCCCCTCTGAGGCTAGTAGATAGTAGGCAAACCGTTTATCAAGCTCCGACTGCTCCGATAGCTTCGCCTCGATATACTCATTCATCGCCGGATCTTTCGTCGGTAGCGTCTGATTATTGTTCAAGACGTAATCTTTAAAGACGATCGTCATATAGAATGCGCCCTGCGTCTTATTCACGATAAGGTGCGGTGAGCCTGCAAAGATATTATATGCGATCTCTGAAAGCTTTTGGTAGTGCGCCACACGGTCTTTTAGATATTGAGAGAACTCTTTATGCTCTAGTAGTAGCGGCAACGCCTCCTGTGGAAAGGTCGCCGAGCAGACCTCCGCCATCTTCTGCTGATAGATTGCGGAGATAAATCTGTCAAACGCTACATCTTTGCCAGAGTTATAGATCTCTAGCCAGCCGCAACGCCCACCTGGCCAAGGGATCTCCTTTGATAGGCTCTTCATGCTGATCCCTGGTACGTCGCCGATTATATCGGCTAGTAGTGGCGTATCGCAGCCATCGAACATAATATTGTGATAGATCTCGTCGAACATCAGGAAGAGATCGTTATCCTTTGCGATCTTCACGATCTTGCGCAGTGTACTCTCTGGATAGACGTAGCCTGTAGGGTTGTCAGGGTTTACAAGCATAATCCCTACGATACTATTATAGTGTTGTACCTTATACTCAAGCTCTGAAAGGTCTGGCTCCCAACCGTTTGCAGGGTTTAGCTGGAAGGTGTTTGCAGGGAATGAGGCGTGCAACACCTCTGCCATTAGGTGTGTGGAGTATGCAGGGGCAGGGAGGATCACTCGTCCATCGACCTGCATAGAGGCGTATGTGCGAGCAACAGCGTCGCCAAGCCCATTAAAGAATATTATATCCTCTGGGGAGATCTGTGCGCCACCACGAGCGTTATTCTTTGCGGCGAGATACTCACGAGCCTTGTTTGAGCCCTTTGTTGGCGAGTATGCGTAGCTGATATCGTCGTCTAGCACCTCTTTGAGCGTCTCCTTCATCCACTGTGGGATCTTCTCCCCCTTCATGATCGGGTCGCCGATATTCTCCCAGCTGATCTCCATATTGCCGAACGTCTTTAGATGGTTGGCAACTTCAACGATATTTCTAATCTCATATGTTAGGCCACTGCCTGCCTTTGCAAAATCGAATCTCATTTTTTCTCCAAAAGTCGTTTATATTGCGCACCACAACTTTACTTCTTCTTCCCCTTAACCTCATCCTCATCTTTGCCAGACTTTCGCTTACGGATCGATAGCTTTACAGGTATCCCATCGAAGCCGAAGTTCTCCCGTAGAATATTTATGATAAATCGCTGATACGAGAAGTGAACCCCCTCGGGGTAGTTCACGAATACCACAAAGTGCGGTGGGCGTGTTGCCACCTGCGTCATATAGAAGTATTTAACACGTTTATTATGCACCGCTGGCGGCTGATGACGCTCAAGTGCGATCTCTAGGATCTGGTTTACCTTTGCAGTCGGTATCCGCTTGACGAACTCTGTCATCAAGCCAACTGCCGCCTCTAAGATTTTGAAGATATTTTTACCTGTAGTTGCCGATATAAATATAAGTGGCGGATTGTTTAGGAACTGAAGTTTCTCCGCTACCTCTTGTTTAAAGAATTTGCCAGTATCGTTGTCTTTGTCGACGATATCCCACTTATTTATGGCTAGAACTACAGGCTTCCCTGCCTCCCACGCCTCTGCAATCACCTTTACGTCACGATCAGAGACTCCCTCTACGCCGTCGATAACGGCAACTGCGATATCGCACCGCTCGATAGCGTCGATACTGCGATAGTAGCCGATCTTCTCGACAGGGTCTTTGAACATGACAGATTTTTTGCGGATACCAGCGGTATCGATAAGCAGATAGTTCTGATCTTTATAGGTAAACTTTGTATCTACGCTATCTCTAGTGGTACCAGCGATAGGGGTGACGATCACTCGCTCCTCGCCGAGCCACGCATTTAGGAGGCTCGATTTGCCAACGTTCGGTTTCCCTACTATAGCGATCTTGATCTCTGTAGGATCCTCCACCTCTGGCTCACTCTCCTCTAGATCCGCTGTGATGAGGTCTAGAAGATCGTCCACATTTCTGCCGTGCGTCGCACTGATCGGCACGATATGCTCTACGCCTAGGCTATAGAACTCATTTGCGTATAGCTCTTGATTCTCGTTATCGATCTTATTTACCGCTACTACAAACGGCTTCCCCTTCTCGAATAACATCTTTGCTACGATCTGATCGAGGGCATGAAGCCCCCCCTTGCCGTCGGTCACGAGGATGAAGAGATCTGCGAGATCCATCAGTTTATAGACCTGATCGTGCATCTCCTTCTTGATAATCTCCTCTTTCAGGTCAAAGCCAGCGGTATCGACCATCTTGAAACGTTTCCCATCCCAAGAGGCATCCACCTCGATACGATCTCGAGTAACGCCAGGGCGGTTGTCTGTAATAGAGATACGTCTGCCAGCGATACGGTTAAATAGTGTGGACTTCCCCACATTTGGGCGTCCAATGATTCCAATAGTAAACAATTAAATTCTCTCCAATGTCCTTTTCAATCTCTCTTTCAACTTCTCTACAGGCATAAGTGGCACGAATAGATCAAGCTCTGGCCCCTTCGTCTTGCCAGTCATCCCTACTCGTAGAGCCATATATAACGCCTTCCCCTTCGCACCAGTATCTTTGCCCACCTGCTTGGCGCAATCTTTGTATATATCCACTGCAAGCCAGTGGTAATCATCGATCAGCTTTAAAAAGGTCTCAAGTACTGCTCTCGTAGTAGGTAGATCTAAGATCTCCCTCGACTCCTCATCCGGTTCAGGGATCTCGTCGAAGTAGACGCTCATATATTTAGGGGCGTCGCCGATAACTTCAAAGTTATCTCGTACAGAGGCGACCATCTTTGCAAGACGCTCCATCTCACCTGTAACAAACTCTGGCGTAACCTGCCCAGCTGCCATCAGATGTGGCACGGCAAGGGCGGTGATCGTATTTATATCGGCAGAGCGTATATACATGCCGTTCATCCACTTTAGCTTGTCAAAATCGAATACCGCCGCACTGGAGGAGACTCGATCAAGTGTGAATCTGTCGATCAGCTCATTCATATTGAATAGCTCATCCTCCCCCTCTGGCGACCACGATAGCAGAGCCATAAAGTTTATCATAGCCTCTGGCAGATAGCCTGCACTGCGAAACTGCTCTACGCTAGTGTTGCCGTGCCTTTTAGATAGTTTAGACCTATCGGGCCCAAGTATCATAGGGATATGTGCAAATAGTGGCGTAGTATAGCCCAATGCGTCGAATAGAAGTACCTGTTTCGGCGTATTTGGCAGGTGGTCGTCGCCCCTGAGGACGTGCGTTATCTTCATGAGTGCGTCGTCTATTACGACTGCATAGTTGTACACTGGCACGCCGTCGGGGCGTACTATAATAAAGTCGCCAAAGGCGTTTGTAGGAAACTCTACGTCTCCATGTATCAGATCTCGCACAACTACATTCGGTTTATCGGCATGGAATCTGATAGCAGGTTTCTCCCCTGCCTCTATCCTGCGCTCTGCCTCTTCACGTGGTATCGATTTGCACTTGCCGTTATATAGGGGCGGTCTCCCCTCTTTGAGAGCCTGCTCACGAGCCGCCTCCAGCTCCTCCTTTGTGCAGAAGCAGTGGTACGCTTTCCCTTCACGCAAGAGTTTATCGGTGGCTTCGTTGTATATATCAAACCGTTCGGTCTGTCTATATGGGCCGTAAGCTCCGCCTTTGCCCTCGCCCTCATCCCAATTAAGCCCTAGCCATTTGAGATCTTCGTAGATCAGCTGTTCGCTGGCGACGGTAGAGCGTTCCAGGTCGGTGTCCTCTATACGCAGTACAAAGGTGCCGCCCATAGAGCGTGCGAAGAGGTAGTTGAATAGGGCGGTACGAGCGTTTCCTACATGTATATGTCCCGTAGGGCTTGGAGCAAATCGTACTCGGACAGCGGTATTCTGTGTCATGATTAATTTCCCTTCATAAGTATATCGGCGATCTCTTGATAGCGATCAGACGCCTTTTGGATAATATCGGGGGTAAGCTCTGGCGCTGGTGGAGTTTTATCCCATTTTATATCTTCAAGATAGTTCCTGATCACCTGTTTGTCCATGCTATCTTGCGTCTGCCCCTCTTTATATGTGGCAGCTCTCCAGAATCGGCTAGAATCTGGGGTGAGAGCCTCATCAATAAGGATAATATTCCCCTCATATACGCCGAACTCAAACTTTGTGTCGGCTATGATGATCCCCTTGGTGAGGGCGAAGTTTGAGGCGTAGTTGTATAGCTGTAGCGTGTATGAACGAAGTAGCTCGGCGTTCTTCTTGCCGATGATCTCTGCCATGCGGTCAAAGCTGATATTCTCGTCGTGAATACCGATCTCCTCCTTTGTAGCAGGGTTAAAGATCGGCTCTGAAAGCTTCTGCGATTCTACAAGCCCTTCAGGGAGTAGGTTTCCGCAGATAGAGCCTGTATTTTTATAATCTTTCCAGCCAGAGCCTGTGATATATCCACGAGCGACGCACTCGGTAGGAAATGGCGTAGCCTTCTTCACAAGCATGCTTCGCCCCTCGAGGATATTCTTATACTGTTGGCATACAGCTGGCATCTCGTCTACATTTGAGGTCACGAGGTGGTTTGGCATGATGAATGAGGTTCTCTTAAACCAGAACTCTGATAGCTTCGTTAATACATGCCCCTTGTATGGTATACCGTTCGGTAGAACTACGTCAAACGCCGATACACGGTCGGTTGTAACGATCAGGAGGTGATCGCCGAGGTCGTAAATATCACGAACCTTGCCACGTGCTACCAAAGGGATATCTGAAAAATCTGTACGGGTAACCACATTCATAGGATCACCTCTCCTTATAATAAAAAATTCTTACAACCTTATCATATACAAGAAATGTGCACGATTAGCAATAAATATATATTCTCTAAAATAATCCTTGCATACCGTTACGTTTAGATGTATATGCGAACTAGTGGATCGCCACTAAATACAACCGTTTGCAGAGGATTAAATTTATGCCAAAAAGCGCATTAAAAGTTGTCACATCCCTCACTCAAGAGCCTCCCTCTGTCCACTCCGTTCGCAAAGACGCTCAAGAGAGTGCGTCAGAGATCAACGATGATGGAGAGCCTCCTAGTAGTTGCCCCTTATCTTTAGTATCAACCAAAAATCAACCAGTTAACAACGCTTACCAATTTCGCAAACGGTTCTATCCGCTCGCCAATCAGAGAGATTGGAACGATTGGCACTGGCAGCTTGCAAACCGAATCACCGACGTTGAGACGCTTGCAAAGATGATCCATCTTTCAGCGGCAGAGGAGGAGGCACTCCAGAGGGGGGGCAACCATCTGCCCTTTGCGATCACGCCGTACTACGCCTCACTAATCGATCCAAATGATCCAAGTGATCCTATCCGCCTATGCGTTGTGCCGACGGCGAACGAGCTATATATCGATCCAAGTGAAGAGCAGGATCCGCTCTCCGAAGAGCATGACGAGGCGGTGCCAGGGCTTATCCATCGATATCCAGATAGAGTGCTATTCCTCGCTACAAGCTTCTGCTCGACCTACTGCCGATACTGCACTCGCTCCAGAATGGTTAGCGAAAGCTGCACAAAGGGGACGGCGCATATACAGATGGGGATAGAGTATATAAAAGCTCACCCCGAGATACGAGATGTGCTTATCTCTGGTGGCGATCCGCTGACGATGACCGACGACGCACTAGAGAATATCTTGCGTCAGGTGAGGGCGATCCCACATGTTGAGTTTATACGGATCGGTACCAAGGTGCCAACCGTGTTGCCGCAGCGCATAACGCCAAAGCTAACAAAGATGTTGCGCAGGTATCATCCGCTATTTATCAGCATTCATGCGGCGCACCCGAAGGAGTTCACAAAGGAGGCTGTAGCCGCTTGCGCAAGGCTTGCCGACGCTGGAATTCCATTAGGGAGCCAGACTGTGCTTCTTAAAGGGGTAAACGACAACGTTGATACGATGAGAAAGCTCATGCACACGCTTCTGATGGCACGTGTGCGTCCATACTATCTATACCAGTGCGATCCTGTACAGGGAACTTCGCACTTTCGCACCCCTGTAGATAAAGGGGTGGAGATTATAGCGCATTTAAGGGGGTACACCTCTGGCTACGCTGTGCCAACGTACGTGATCGACGCCCCAGGGGGTGGTGGCAAGAT
>JAITWF010000159.1 GCA_031285415.1 Deferribacteraceae bacterium | reverse complement strand
CTCTCGCAAGAAAAACTCTCTGACGCTGGCCAGTTGAAAGCTCATTCAATCGATAGCTCTCGTACCCCTTCATGCCGAAAAGCTCGATAGCCTCTATAGACCGCTTCATAATCTCTTTTTTACCGATATCTGCGTTGTGGAAGCCCATCATAACGGTATCGATCACATTTATCGGGAAGCTCTTTATCTTATCGCAATCTTGCGGCACATATCCGACGAGCGGCAGTGTCTCTTTTATAGCTTTACCAAAGATCTTTATTCCACCCTTGTTAGGCGTTAATAGCCCAAGTAGCACTTTAAGAAATGTAGATTTACCGCCGCCGTTAGGCCCTATCACCACTAAAAAGCTACGATCTGGCAGAGTTATCGATACATTCTTTAGAATCTCCTCATCCCCATAGCCGAATGAGAGATTATCTATCTCTATGCTATTCGCCATTAAAGGCTCTATAAAGTTTATTCATCATATCGTTCCAATCCTCTTGCAATATATCGATATAGTTAACAGCTAGCCCTAGCTCCTTTGAAACCAACTTCACATTTCCAGCTGCACTATTGGGCTGCGCTATAAATATCTTTACACCATTCCCCCTAGCTTTCTCAATAGCTAGTTGCAGATCTTTTGCTTTAGGCTCACTACCCTCTACCTCTATAGCGTACTGCGTCATCCCATAATCCTTTGCAAAATGCCCAAGGGAGGGGTGATATACTAGGAACGATACAGTATCGAGAGCAGCAAACTTTTTATCATACGTATCGATCTCCGTCATAAACTCCTGATATTTACTATCAGAGGCTAAACCTAACTTTTTTAATGCGTTATAGCTATTTGTAACAATCTCTTTCATAGCTTTTGGGCTTGTCCACACATGCGGATCAAGCTCTGAATCTACCCCAACGTAAACTTTATCAGATTTTATAGTATCCTCAAAGGGGAATCCGAGAGCAAGGTATATCGTAGAATCTTCAAGCCTCTTTACTGCAAGCGGTTTAGGGGCAAATGTATGCGGATCAGCACCAAGATCAGCCATAACGTTTACCGATAAATTATCTGATATACGGTTTACAATATATCGCTGTACAGGTATACTAACGCTGACCTGTGCGAAAGAGTAGCTTGCAATAAGTAGTAATAAAAATGTGTTAATAACTTTTAACATTTGCCCTCTATAGTATTTGAATAAACTTGGTTTAAATACACTGTGGAAAGTTATAAGGAATTTTTGCAAAGATTTCCACATACTTTTACATCTGAATTATATTGAACCATATATGCATTTTTCACTTGTCAACAGAACACAAAACCACTAGTATTAATCTGTATTCTATATATACATATAATATATATAAATTACTCCAAATATTTTAGGGGAAAATTATGAAATTTAGCGTCGCAAAGGAGAAGCTCTATCCATTCCTACAGCACTCTGGCAACTTCACCACAAATAAAAATCTCAGCACTATACTACAAAATATCCTTATAGAGGCGGAGGGTACGCACGTCACCATTAAGGCGACGAACTTTCAAACCGGCTTCACCGCCTCTATAGAGGCACAGGTGGTGACTCCAGGTGTTACGACCGTCTCCGCTAAGAAGCTATCAGATATAGTTCGTGAGCTTCCAGATGGCAAGGAGATCGATTTTGTATTCGATGGCTCTAGGTTGCACGTTAAATCTGGCAAATCCTCCTTCCAGCTATCCACTATGGATGCAGAGCTATTCCCTAAACAACCTACCATAACGCCAGAGTACTCACTTACGATCGACGGCGCAATGCTTATGGATCTGTTTAAACGTATAGCGTTCTGTATCTCCACCGATACAAGCAAGGTTGAGTATAACGGCGCACATATGAATATCTTTGGCGACCGTATAGAGATCTCTGCCGCCGACTATCAGCGTATAGCAAGCTCCTCTGAAAAGCTCGCAGAGCCATTTACAGACGAGTTTATTATCAATATCCCTAAGAAGACTGTTCTTGAGGTTGTAAAGATCCTCGATGGTGCTAAAAATATCCATCTAGAGACCGATAAGAAGCAGGTAGCATTTAAAACCGACAGTATCTCTATCACCTCAAAGCTTATAGAGAAGTATATCAAGAGTCTTACACGACTATTCAATGAGGAGTATAGAAATACAGCGTTGATCGATAAAGGGAACCTCTTTGAGGTAGTGAAGCGTATCTCCGTTATCACAAGCGATGTTACGCACGGCGTGTACCTATCGTTTGCTGGCTCACAGCTTACTATCACCAGTATGGAGACCGAGTACGGCAAGGGGCAAGAGGTTATCGACGATGTAGAGTATTCAGGCGAGCCGATGGATATTATCTTCAATGCGAAACATCTGATGGAGATCTTATCGAATATCACCTCTGAAAGGGTTAAATTCGCAATGAATTCAAAGCTACAGCCAGCGTTGATATTACCAGATAATCAGGCATCTAAATATCTGTTAGTACCGATCGCTATGGAAAAGATATCATAATAGGATGTTCCTAAAAGAGCTATCGCTACAGAACTTTCGTAACCACAGGGAGCTTTCGCTTGATCTCCATGAGCTGATGTATATATCAGGCAATAATGGGGTGGGGAAGAGCTCTATTGTGGAGGCGATACACCTTCTGCTCACATTAAAAACGTTTCGCCATCAAAGTTTATCAGAGGTGCGCACCTTCGCAGAGCCGTATGTGCGAATCTCTGCCCACTTTGAGGGGGGCAACTACGACGATCTGGTCTTCTTCTATCAAGATAAACGGATCTTAAAGGCTGGTGGGCAGGAGATCGTTAGCCTATCAGATTATACAAATGCGCTCCCTGTGATCTGCTACTCCCCTGGATTCGACACGATCCTATCGAAAGATCACTCTGAACGACGCAACTTCCTTGATCGGATGGTTTTCTATACAAACCACTCACACCTAAATCTAGTTAAAAGTTACAACGCCTTGCTACTGCGCAAGAGGGCAGAGCTTGATAAAGATAACCCAGATAGCGAGCTTCTGAATATTTTAAATACGCAGATGGCACCGATCTCGAAGGAGATCTCGCAGAACCGCAATATATTGGTGCATGAGATAAATAACTCCCTCCTATCGACAGAGGAGTTAACAACCCTATTTATGCCCGATATGAGGCTATCGCTCTCGATAAACGATATAGATTGCGATGATGTAGCTACGGAGATCGAGAAGAAACGCCCTACAATGGGCTGTCACAAAGATCTTTTATATATAAGGCAGAACGGAAGGGTGTTGGAGAAGTTTCAGTCGTTCGGACAGCGAAAATCAGCCCTTTTATTTCTATTATATCACCTAGCGAAACGTGTTGAAGAAATCCGAAAATGTGATATAATGCTACTTTTGGACGACTTTGAGGCAGGGCTAGATGGTGAGCGTTGTAGTGCGCTATCGGAGCTATTTCTTATGCACCCTAAAGGGGAGTTTAAGCGTCAGATAATCCTGACAGGCGTCACTAATCAGTATATTAATGGGGCTAATGAGATAAAGTTGATATAATTAGCGCAGTTTAAGGAAGAGGTATGGCAGAACACAATAGTAATTATAACGAAGAGAGTATTAAGGTCTTAGAGGGTCTAGAGGCGGTTCGCCATAGGCCAGGTATGTATATCGGCTCCACAGGTCTACGTGGGCTACATCATCTCGTGTATGAGGTAGTAGACAACTCGATAGATGAGGCGATGGCTGGCTTCTGCCAAAATGTAAATGTAACGATCCATCTGGATAATACCGTTACCGTCAAAGACGATGGTCGTGGTATCCCAGTCGGTATGCATCCAACGGCAGGGAAACCTACCTTAGAGGTCGTATTAACGGTACTTCACGCAGGTGGTAAGTTCGACTCCGCCTCATACAAGACCTCTGGCGGTCTGCACGGCGTGGGCGTATCAGTTGTAAACGCCCTATCAGAGTGGCTAGAGGCTACAGTCTGCCGAGATGGCGGAATGTTTCGCCAACGCTTCGAGAGGGGGATCCCTGTCACCACCGTTGAGCGGCTCGGCGATACTGAAGAGACTGGCACCACTATTAGATTCAAACCTGATAGCCAGATCTTTGAAACGCTCGATTTTGTACACGAGACGATCGCTCGCCGCCTACGAGAGCTTTCATACCTCAATAGCGGCGTTAAGATAATATTAGCAGACGAACGTGCCGACCTCCTGAACGAATATTACGCCGAGGGGGGGATCACAAGCTACGTTAAGTTCTTGAATAAATCGAAGCAGCTTGTATTCGACGACCCTGTGAGTATCTCTGGCGAATCAAACGGTATACAGGTGGATATGGCGTTTGTCTATAACGATAGCTATATCGAATCGATCATGAGCTACACCAATAATATCCACAACGAAGAGGGTGGTACGCACGAGGCTGGATTTAAAACCGCCTACACAAAGATCTTCAATAGCTACATCACAAAGTATAACCTCGTCAAAGAGAAGGACAAAGTTGCTCTCTCTGGCGAAGATATTCGAGAGGGGATCAGCCTAGTCCTCTCTATACGCATGACCGACCCTGTATTTGAGGGGCAGACAAAGACGAAGCTCGGCTCTAGTATCGCTAAAACTGCCGTAGAGGCGGTTGTAAACGCTAATCTGAACGATTACCTAGAGGAGAACCCTGCAATCGTCAAGAAGATCCTCGATAAATCTCTACAGGCGTTTAGAGCTAGAGAGGCAGCACGCAAAGCAAAGGAGCTTACTCGTCGCAAAAATGCTCTCGAGATATCGGCTCTGCCTGGTAAACTGGCAGACTGTCAGGAGA
Organism: Deferribacteraceae bacterium; assembly: GCA_031285415.1. Lineage (GTDB taxonomy): Bacteria > Chrysiogenota > Deferribacteres > Deferribacterales > JAISNW01 > JAITWF01. The sequence goes on along the minus strand of JAITWF010000159.1, from coordinate 19,675 downwards.
AGGATCCAGCACTTTCAGAGCTTTTCATCGTTGAGGGCGATTCGGCTGGCGGCTCTGCCAAGCAGGGGCGTGACAGACGCACACAGGCAATTCTACCTATTAGAGGTAAGATTATCAACGTTGAGAAGGCACGATTTGATAAAGTTCTCTCAAGCACAGAGGTGCGCACAATTATTACCGCTCTCGGTACAGGTATCGGGGTGAACGATTTCAACATCGATAAGATCCGCTATCACAAGATAATACTGATGACCGATGCCGACGTGGATGGTGCGCATATTGATACACTCCTACTCACCTTCTTCTTCCGTCATATGCGCCCAATATTAGAGCGTGGGTATCTCTACCTTGCGAACCCACCTCTATATAAGCTCAAAAAGGGTAAAGTGGAGCGGTATATTCAGACAGAGGAGGAGCTTGAATCGTTCCTTCTAGATGTAGCCTCTGGCGAGATCTCTCTGCCGAATATGAACTCTGTGCAGCAGAAGAGCGTATTCGGTGCAGCTCTGGCGTTTGCAAGATTAACCACCCGACTCGATAAGAAGGGCTATTCGCCAGCACTTGCAAAGGCGATCGCCGATTATCCTGCGCTTGATATCGCCGCATTGAGTAGCGAAGAGTTTATCGATACAATGTATAACGATTTTAACGAAAGAGGGCTATTTGAGGGGTACAAGAAGGTGTCGAAGGAGTTTCACGAAACCTTTCAACGCTATGCGCTTGAGTTTACCACATCGAGTGCTATCGCCCATATCGATTCCAACTTTCTACATAGTCAAGATTATCGAGAGCTACGCCGTATAGGCTCACAGCTAAAAGAGCTTGGTGCTGCACCATACAAGGTAGTCCACTCTGGCAGTGAGGTCGTTATGAACTCTATCGAAGAGATTGCGGCATTTGTAGACGAGAAGGGGCGCAAAGGACTATATATTCAGCGATACAAAGGTCTTGGTGAGATGAACCCTGATCAGCTGAAGGAGACCACGATGGATCCTACGAAGCGTACACTCCACCAGGTGCAGATAGAGGATGCCGAGCTGGCAGACGAGCTGTTTAGCCTCCTGATGGGTGATGTGGTTGCGCCTCGCAGAGAGTTTATAGAGAAGAATGCGCTGTCTGTAAGCAACTTAGATATATAAAATCGTTTAGATTAGCGCACCGCTGTGTTGTTTGAAAAAATCCAATCCTCATGTACCAGTAAGTACACTCCGGTTGTATTTTTTCAAGCCGCCTTGCGTTGCATCTAATCTAAACGATTTTAGCCTTTGAGCTTTTTAGTTACGTCATTGCGGACTTGATCCGCAATCCAGTAGGGGCGAGGTTCGCTCGCCCGATAAATGTTAATGAGGTAATAAATGTCAGAAGAAAATAATAATATGATCAACCCTCACCAGGTCGTCTCCGTAGAGGACACGCTTAAAAAGAGCTATCTCGACTACGCCATGAGCGTTATCGTCGGCAGAGCTCTGCCCGATGTGCGAGATGGCCTCAAGCCAGTTCACCGTCGTGTACTCTTCGCTATGCACGAGATGGGGATGGAGCATAATAAACCGTATCGTAAATCTGCTAGAATTGTCGGTGACGTGATCGGTAAATATCACCCACACGGCGATCAGGCGGCGTATGATACGCTCGTACGTATGGCGCAAGAGTTCTCCATGCGCTATCCACTGGTAGATGGGCAGGGTAACTTCGGCTCGATCGATGGCGACTCCGCCGCTGCAATGCGTTACACCGAAGTACGCATGCAGAAGATCACCGCAGAGCTACTAGCCGATCTCGACAAGAACACTGTCGATTTCTCACCAAACTACGACGCCTCTTTAGAGGAGCCAACAGTTTTCCCTACACGGATACCGAACCTTCTGATAAACGGTTCGAGCGGTATCGCCGTCGGTATGGCAACCAATATGCCCCCACACAACCTCACAGAGGTGATGGACGCCCTCATTATGAAGGTCGACGATCCGAATGTATCGGATGAGGCGATCTTTAGCGTCGTACGTGGGCCAGATTTCCCTACCAGAGCTATGATAATGGGTCGAGCAGAGATTCTGCGAGCGTATAAAACTGGCAGAGGCTCCGTCAAGATCCGCTCTAGAGCAGAGGTTGAGGAGATGAAGGGGGGTAGAGAGCAGATTATCGTTACAGAGCTGCCGTATCAGACCAACAAAGCCACCCTTATCGAGAAGATCGCAGAGCTGGTACACGAGAAGAAGATCGAGGGGATCTCCGACCTTCGTGACGAATCGGATGAGAATGTAAGGATCGTTATAGAGCTTAAGAGAGGGGAGGTAGCAGATGTTATCCTGAACCAGCTCTATAAATTCACTGCAATGGAGAGCTCATTCGGCATAAATAACGTCGTTCTCGTAAATGGTCGCCCAAAGCTTGTCACCCTTGTAGAGATATTAGACGAATTTATCGCACACCGAGTGGTCGTGGTTACTCGTCGCACGATCTTCCTACTGAAGAAGGCTGAGGATCGTCTGCATATCATCGAGGGGTTGCGCACCGCTGTTGCCAATATCGACGAAGTTGTCGCTATTGTGAAGGCGTCCCCTGATTCTAATACAGCGAAGGAGAAGTTGAAGGAGCGATTCGCCCTATCCGAGATACAGGCGCAGGCGATCATGGAGATGAGACTATCCCGACTGACAGGGTTAGAGATCGACAAGCTAAACGCCGAATATGCACAGCTTCTGCAAGATATCGATAAATTAAAGCTGATCCTCTCAAATAGATCCACTATGATGGCTCTTATCAAAGATGAGTTTGTTGAGATAAAGAATCAGTATGGCGACGAGCGTCGCACAGAGATTAAAGAGGGCGTTGGCGAGTTTGAGATAACCGACCTGATACCGAATGAGGAGATGTTAGTCACTATCTCTCACAATGGATATATCAAGCGCACCTCCCTAGGCGATTTCACTGCGCAGAAGCGTGGCGGCAAGGGGAAGATCGGCTCGGCGTCTAGAGAGGATGATTTCGTAGAGCGAATCCTCGTCACCACAAACCACGCTCGACTACTATTCTTTACAATAAATGGCAAGGTACACTTCCTGAACGTCTATAACCTGCCAGAGATGAATAGAGACACCAAGGGGAGACATATATCAAACTTCATCGCCCTAGAAAATGGCGACAAGGTTGCCTCTATCCTTGCAGTTGCCGATAAAGATGAGAATAAATCGATCTTCTTTGGCACTCGCCGTGGAGAGATCAAAAAGATCGAGATATCAGAGTTTCAGTCGGGCAGAAATGGCATGCTCGCTATGAAGATGGACGATGGTGATTCGTTAGTTGCCTCACTCCTGACATCAGAGGATGACAAGATCTTTATCGCCACAAGACAGGCGAAGAGTATACAGTTCTTCGCTCGTGATATTAAATCACGCAAACGTCAGGCTGGCGGTGTGCGTGGCGTGCGACTTGGGATAGATGATGAGGTTGTATCGGTCGAGGTAATCACCGATGATGGCGATATTATGACCGTTACCGCAAACGGATATGGCAAACGCACCGCTATAGCAGACTATCGTGAGCAGTCACGAGGCGGAAGTGGGCTTAAGCTATCGAAGGTGACCTCTAAAACTGGCGTGATCGTGGGCGCAATGCAGGTGCTTGCTACAGATGAGCTAATGCTGATCACCAAAAATGGCAAGACGATCCGCTTTGCAGTCTCTGCAATATCGGTACTCTCAAGGGATACTCAAGGGGTGCGCCTGATGGATACCGACGGCGACGAGATTATCTCAGTTGCTGGGATAATGGACGATGGCGACGAGGTTATAGAGGCATAAAGTTTCACGTGAAACGTTCCTGACACCCTCCCCATGAGGGAGGGTCGAAACAGGTACTGTTTCGGGGAGGGGTCTGCAAATAGAGCAACCCCCCACCGAATTAGGGCGGGCTAACCCCGCACCTACATTCGACTCCCCCTCAAGGGGGGAGTGTTTGCGGAGTACGTATCTAGAAAACAAAAGCTGCTAGATTAGGTGCAATGCTAGGCAGTTTTTAAAAATATGGGGGTAGAGTATGGCTATACTAATGGATGGTAAAGCAGTAGCAACAAAGATTCAGGCAAAGATAGCAGATAGGGTTAAGGAGCATAAGAAGGCATTTGGCAGAGTGCCAGGGATAGCGGTTATCCTCGTTGGAGAGGATCCTGCAAGCGCAACGTATGTAAGCTCGAAGGAGAAGCTCGCAGTTGAGGCAGGTTTTTACTCTAAGGTATACCGCCTTGAAGCGAATACCACAGAGAGCCACCTGTTGGAGCTTATCGACGAGCTGAACGGCGATACTAAGATTCATGGTATCCTTGTGCAGCTACCCCTTCCAAAACATATCGATACGATGAATGTGATCATGGCGATCGATCCGAAGAAAGATGTGGACGGCTTCCATCCAGTCAATATTGGTCTACTCAATATCGGTGTGAAGGGATTTATCCCATGCACCCCTTACGGTGTAATTAAGCTGCTGGAGGAGTACGAGATCGATCTAGTTGGCAAGCATGCAGTGGTTATCGGCCGCAGCAATATCGTGGGCAAACCGATGGCAACGCTCCTTCTTAGAAAGAACGCTACCGTTACCACATGCCACTCAAATACAAAAGATCTGCAAGCTATCTGCAAACAGGCTGATATCGTTATAGCGGCGATCGGCAAACCTAAGATGATTACGGCAGATTTTATAAAACCAGGCGCAGTTGTGATAGATGTTGGTATGAATCGTGTGGATGGCAAACTTTGCGGCGACGTGGATTTTGACAGCGTAGAGAAGGTCGCTTCGCATATCACCCCAGTGCCAAAAGGGGTAGGGCCTATGACGATCACAATGCTTATGTATAACACCCTTCAGGCGTCACTCAATAGATTGTACTAGGGTGTAAATAGAATGAACATAAAGGGAGCTAATCTGTTGGCTCCCTTTTTTATTGGCATAAATTACGGCGACTATATAGTTGATATCTGTAAAATGTGCCAAATCTCGTCATTGCGGACTGCTTGCACAGGGCAACCTTTCTACTGCGCTAAACGCTTCTGTTAGTCGCTTATTTAAAAGTGACCAAAGGGAGCGTGCTACGCAATAGAGGCAAGCCTAGCTCACGGCAGTGCCGCAATCCAGTATAAAATTTATAGGAATTCCTATATTTTAATTCTGGACTGCGGCTCGTAGGCCGCAGTGACGTACACCTATTGTATTTTATAATCAATTACAGAAGTCAAAGATATAGTCGCTTAAATTACGCTTGACGGATTCAAATACTTTGGGACAACCACCCAATATTGGATTAACCTGCAAGCAGATTTTGAAATTGAGCAGATGGCAAGATCGGGAAGGTATGATCAGATATTGGAGCGTGTTCGTGAAAGGGATGAGGTTAAGATTGCATAGTTAACTAGCCCCCAAAACTCCCCCCAATATGATACAATATCTCGCAAACTTTCCTAACGTGATAAAAAATATACATTTATATATGGATAGACGCAAAAAGCCAGCAGCAAGGGGCAGTGCGTCGCCGATAATCGGCAGGAATGAGAAGAATAAGAGCGGTGTGCCGTACCGTTTCATTCGCTCTAGCGTCTTTGCACTCGGCTCTTTATGAGGGATGAATCGTGTGAGTAGATACGATGTGACGCTTCCAAGTGAATTTGCGGCGGTGAGAAGGAGTAGGGCAACAAGCCACTTATCGGGATAGTTCAGTAGATACGCAACAAACGCCGCCTCCGAACTGCCAGGCAGAATTGTGGCAGACAGGAAGCCTGATAGGGCAAGGGATAGGAGGATCATGAACATTGTTGATAATACCTCACCTTTCACCCATAAGGCAAGAAAGAATTACTTGTCGTATAAAGCTTTGATATGACAAGCTTTTTTGCTATAGACAAACCATCTTTTATATGTTTTAACTCTTACATATTTTAAATATTAGGAAGGTATATTCAGTGAAAAAACTACTGATCATTGCATTTTTGCTATCGTTTGCAACAAGTTCTTTTGCAGCTATGGGGATTCGTTATAATCCTCTGGATGGTGCATGGTATGCACCAGCGGACACACTATTTGCTATTATGTATGGCAAACACTTCTCATCTAGTGAGTCGTTCACTGATGGCAACCAGTCGAGAGATCTCACGGTTACTCAGGATGTTGCCGTATTGCGTTTAGGTTTCTTTAAAGATATTGCAGGTATTAGAACTCAAGGCTCTGTAATATTCCCATTTGGCAGTGCTACCGCTGACCGCAAAGTGGATCTAAGTGCGCTTAGCCCACAGCTAGTGGTGCCTTTAAACGCTAGGTTCTCCTCCACAGGTCTTGCAGATGCAGAGATCAACTACATCATAAGAGGAGCTGCATGGGGTGAGGGCGGCGCAAACGCGGGATATTTCGATATAGGTGGCTCGATATTTGCACCGATCGGCGAATATAGCGACAACTCCCCTGTAAACTTAGGCACAAACCGTTGGGCGTTCCGTCCACTTATCGGTATGGGGCAAAACTTTGGACCTATCCACCTCGATCTCTTCGGCGGTGCTGATATATTTATGGATAACGATCAATATACTAACAATGCTGGCACACTTGCCGCAAGCAAAGATTATACCCTCTCTCAAGATCCAGAGCTATTTGCAGAGTTTCACGCTACGATGTTCCTATCTGCTACTAACAAAACCTATATCTCTGCCTCATTTGGTGGCGTTTGGGATGGCGCAAAGACAGCAGAGAAGGGTAATAGCGAGGTGAAGGTGCTAGGCGATCAGGAGACTTATACCGCAAGACTTACCATCGGTACCTCTCTGACAAAACATTTTAGCTTCTACACATACTATGCGCAGGATCTCTCTGCCGTTAACGGTAATAAAGGGAATGAGTTTGGTATTAGATTGGGTCTGATAAGACTTCCGAACGAATAATTGAGTGATATAGGGGAGGGGTAAGCCCTCCCTTTTATTTTACTCCACATCCTTGTCGTTATATTCATCAACAAAGTATAGGGGGCGGCGTTTCGTCTCATCAAATACTCGTGCGAGATACTCCCCAATTATTCCAAGCGATAGTAGCTGCATGCCGCCAAGGATCGTGATGATTGCGATAAGTGAGGGGAAGCCACTTACAGGATCTCCTATGATCAATCTCTTTAACACTATATATAGCATATATAGTATGCCTAAAAATGCCACGCCTACCCCTGCCATGGTGCTTATACGCAGGGGAGAGGATGTAAACGATGTGATCCCCTCTATTGCAAGGTCTGCAAGTTTAAGATAGTTCCATTTCGTAGTGCCAGCCAGACGTGGGTTTCTGTCGAACAGGATCTCTACCTTTCTATAGCCGATCAGGCTGAAGATCCCCTTTGTGTACCTTCGGGTCTCTCGATATTGGCGCATTGCATTCAGTGCACGACGGCTTAAGAGCCTGAAATCACCAGTGTCTTTCTGTATCTGCACTCGTGTCATCTTCTGCAAAAGGTTATAAAACGTCGCAGAGGTGAATTTCTTTAAGAATGTTTCGCCTTGGCGACTCCTGCGCTTTGCATAAACATCGTCGTACCCCTTCTCCCATAGAGCTACCATCTCAGGGATCAGCTCTGGCGGATCTTGCAGATCGGCATCGAGGATAACGACAGCGTCCCCTGTGGCGTAGTCAAACCCTGCCGCCATGGCGGTCTCTTTGCCGAAATTTCTGGATAGATTAATATATGAGACCTTTGAGTTGCGCTGCCGTAGCTCCTTTATAATTTCAAGGGTGCGATCAGTCGAACCATCGTTAATAAATAGGATCTCATAGTCGTACTTTAACCCCTCTAATATAGGAGATAGCGTATCATAAAGGGGATACAGGCACTCCTCCTCGTTGTAAGCTGGAACCATTGCGGTGATCTTTTTCATCTTATCGCTTCCCCAAATCCCACAGTGTGGGGTAGTTGTCGTATCCATCTGATCTGCCATCTAGGCGGACGCAAGTTTTTTCGTAGATTGTAGATGTTTCGCCACATTTGGAGTAGTAGTAGTGATATCCGATAATAGGCGGTCTCTTTGGTGTTGCTGTAAACACTATCTCATCCTCTGTAGAGTTTTGGATATAATTCCGACGCTCTACGTGGATCTGGTAGTACTCTGAAAACTGCCCGATATACATTAACGATGGCGCAAAATGTTTTGAGGGGATTATTAATACTACAAAGAGTATCAATGCCACTATGAGTGTTTTGCTCTTTTCATTTAAATGCATGGAGCGGAAGATATAGACGAATCCTGCCACAGCCATAATCTGCAAGAAGTATTGCGCCACAAACTTTGCTCTAGATGGGAGTCCGTAATATCCAAGTGCATACGATATCGTGAAGTGCGCCGCCCATGTGCAGGTGAGTCCGAAGATAACGAGGAGTATCCCCTGCTTACGTAGCGATATCTTATCTGATATCTGCGGCAGCTTTACCTCTTTGAATATAATATCGATAAGGAGTGCGGCAGGGATCACCTGCGATATAAAGATCCATTCGCCCCCACGCTCGAAGGTTGTCATCAGCGACCGCCACAACGCCCAGATGAGATTGCCAGCATTTTCAGAGTCGCCAACGGTGGAGGCTCGAACGATTGTGCCAGGGCTAAAGTACATGATAAGTAGCCCAGAGATTAGTATCAAGCAAAATGCTATCGTCATCACTGCCCGATATCGGTCTCTTTTCAGTACAAGCGCTGCGGATACGACTATCGAAAGCCAGAGTGCTGTGATTGTGAACGTCTCCGAACAGATGGAGGATAGCACAACCAATATGAGAGATACGATCGATTGCGCTACTCGTCTGAATATGTTCGTTGGTTTTGCGACCACAGTGATATATGCGGCGGTTAGGAATATTACAGCGATGAAGTAGTTCGCAACGCCCCCCATCCAGAAGAAGATATCGTGTATATATGTAGGGCTAATGCAGATCGTCATCAAAAGTATGAGTGTTGCGAGGAGCTTTTTGTATAGTGGGAGATCGATCTTGAACGACGTTCCAACTATTATAAACGATATACAGAAGAGGGCAAAGCCGGAGGCGGTTATAATCTGATAGCTAAGGAAGCTTGCCGATGGCAGAAAGAGGGCGTAGAAGAAGTTTGCAACAAACCTGCCGTTCCACTCGTTATAGATATTGATGGCCTGCTCAAGAGGGCCAACCCCTGCTAGTCGATCGATAATATAGCCGAAGTCGTCAGCGGCAGGCATATTGAATCTATAAAGATACAAGATATAGGCAAGTGACGCTGTGCATAGTAGATACAGAAATAGTTCATACTTTTTAATATTCATAAAACCCTCTTTGTTTCACGTGAAACACGTATTCGGTGCAACGTAGCGGAAGCGTAACGTTGCACGAAGCCGCACGAGCATTGAGGCGAGAGCCTCAAGTTTGCGGAGTACTCCCCTTTTATTTCCCAATACAGAAACTTGAGAAGAGCTTCGTCAGCGTCTCCTCTGTAATATCGCTCCCTTGCAGGCTATCGAGCGAACGCAGAGCCGCTCTGATATGATACGCCTGTAGGTCTAGTGGCAGATCCTCTGCTTGTATGGTCTTTAATTCGTGCAACGCTGTCTCGCAGTCTAGCCGTTGTGATTCCGAAGTTAGTGATAGCTCTATCTGCGCTGGCAGTAGTTTTTGCACCTTTGCGGTTATCAGATCTTTTAGCTCTTCAATCCCTATCAAGGCTTTTGAGGAGATCTGTACATCGGTGTCTACCTCTGCTACCTTCGGCATATCAGATTTATTGCCGATTATGATTCGTTCCCTTGCCACGGTATTGTGTAAAAGTGCGCCACTGTCAGAAGAGAGTGGTGTGCTAAGGTCGATAATGATCAGTAGTAGGTCGGCGGACTCTATTGCGGATACTGCTCTTTTTACCCCTGCTGCCTCAGATTGCGATGAGGTCTCCCTGACTCCTGCTGTATCGGTTAGCGCAAAGGTGACGCCGCCACTGTGTGCCTGCTCCGATAGTGTATCTCTTGTGGTGCCAGCCTCATCTGATACGATCGCTCTGTCCTGCGAGAGGAGGATGTTGAATAGTGTGGATTTGCCAGCGTTCGGCGCACCTGCGATAACAACCTTTACGCCGTGAAGCGCACGCTGTGCCTGATGATAGTTTGCTAAAAGATCTGTTAGTGCTTTAACTATCGGCTCTACACTGTGGCTGCTATCAAGTTCGTACAGCTCTTCGGAGAAGTCGATAGCTGCCTCTAGCTTTGCTAGTAGCTCGACTAAACTACTTCGCACATGAGAGAAGATTGCGTCGAGACCGCCGTGAAGTGTATTAGCGGCGGCGTGTACCCCTGCTGCTGTATGGGAGTGAATCAGTGCATTCACCCCCTCCGATTGTGCTAACGTCAGCTTGCCGTTTATAAATGCTCGCTGGGTGAACTCGCCTCGATCCGCAAGGCGCACGCCGTTATCGGCGAAGTCTGCCATTGCGGTATTTACGATTAATGGGTTGCCGTGAAAGGAGATCTCTAGAACGTCCTCGCCTGTGTAGCTATTGGGTGCTTTAAAGTATGTTAAAAGTATATCATCTGTAATGAGTGGATTGCGCTCCGATTGATAGCGGCAGAACGTCGCCACCCTGTGCTTTGGCGTAGCGGAGAAGAATTTTGAAATAGGCGTAACGTCCCCCGATATGCGCAAAACGATAGCAGGGGCGACTTGAATCGGGGTAAGCGGTGCCATGATGGTATGTTTCATGGGGATAGTATATATTTATAAAAACATTATGCAAGAGTAATATAATATGATATAAGCGAGATATGAAGAGCAATAGATTTGATGTAATAGTTATCGGCGCAGGGCATGCTGGTATAGAGGCGGCGTTAGCGGCTGCACGCATTGGCGCAAAAACGCTTATGCTTACCTCCTCGATCGATAATATCGGGCTGATGAGCTGCAACCCTGCCATTGGTGGGTTAGCGAAGGGGAATCTTGTAAAGGATATCGACGCACTTGGTGGCGAGATGGCGAAGTGTATCGACGCTACGGGCACGCAGTTTCGTATACTGAACCGCAAGAAGGGTGCGGCTGTGTGGAGTAGCCGTGCGCAGGCGGATAAACAGAAATATAGAGATTGGATGATTCAGACCGTTCTATCGCAGCCGAATCTGTCGATCTTTCAGTCGCTGGCAGGCGATCTGCTGATCGATAATGGTGTGGTATTGGGGGTCTCGACCTTAATCGGTGTAGAGTTTTATGCGCCGAAGGTGATTATCGCCGCAGGTACATTCCTTAGGGGGATGTTGACCGTTGGAATGCACAGCTACGCTGGCGGACGGATGAACGAATTCGCTACAAGCGGTATCTCTGAACGGCTGATCTCACTTGGCTTTGATGTGCGACGCTTTCGCACCGACACGACAGCACGACTGCATATCGATAGTATAGATACAGATGAGCTAGAGAGGGTTGTGTCGGATGATCCGATAGTGCCGTTCTCCTTTGAGACTGATAGGGTGTCGCTACCGCAGCAGGAGTGTTTTGTTACATACACGAATGAGCGCACCCACGAGATTATTCGTGAGGGGAGCAAACGACAGGCGAGATTTAATGGGCAGGTGCACTCTCTGGGCCCTAGGTACTGCCCAGCGATAGAGGATAAGGTGCTACGGTTTACCGAGAGGGATCGGCACCAGATTATATTGGAGAGAGAGGGGCTTGATTCGCATGAGGTATATGTGAACGGTATGACCACCTCTCTACCGTACGACACACAGCTTGCAATGCATAGATCTATCAAAGGACTGGAGCGAGCGGAGATAGTTCGCCCAGGATACGCTGTGGAGTATGATTACATCGTGCCGACAGAGCTGAAACACACGCTGGAAACGAAAAAAGTGAAGGGGCTTTATCTAGCAGGGCAGATTAACGGAACTAGCGGATATGAGGAGGCGGCATGCCAAGGGCTTGTGGCAGGGATAAACGCCGCTCTTTCGCTTAATAATGACGATCCCTTTATTTTATCCCGTAGTGATAGCTATATAGGGGTGTTGATCGATGATCTCGTCCTCAAGGGGACGGATGAGCCGTATCGAATGTTCTCCTCTAGGGGTGAACATCGTCTGGTGCTACGAGAGGACAATGCCGAGTATCGACTGCTCGAGAGGGGATATAAGATCGGGCTTATTAGCGACGCTCGATATAGCAGATTTTGTGCGGAGCGAGATTTAGTTAATGCAGAGGTTGCACGTTTAAATAAAACAGTTATAATGCCAAATGAGAAGATTGAGCTTAAAGAGGCGATTATGGCGGCGCAGCTTTTGCGTCGGCAGTCGATTAGCTACGCCGATATTAAGGAGCTAGCAGGGGGCAGCCTATCGGGGCGAGCCGCAGACGAGGTTGAGATCCTTATAAAGTATGACGGATATATAAAGAAGCAGGAGCAGGAGACTATAAAGCAGAACGCCGTTGAGGGTATGCATATCCCCGATGGGATAGTGTACGCAGAGATCGCAGGCCTGCGTATCGAGCAGATAGAGAAGCTTAATAGGATAAAGCCTGGCAGTTTGGGCGAGGCGGCACGGATCCCAGGGATGACGCCAGCGGCGGTGTCGCTACTCCGAATATACATAGACAAGGGGCGTTAATGTTTCAAGATTTCGACTCACGAGTGCGAGATAAATTTGATTCGCTATATCATCTAGTGATGAATAGCCCTGTCAATGTGACGGCTATAAAGGAGCCGGCTGATTTCGCCACGAAACATATACTTGATAGTATCTACTTCTTTATGAAAACGCCTACGCTAAACATGAAGAAGATCGTCGATATTGGCAGTGGTGGCGGATTTCCAGGGCTTGTGCTTGCGATCTACTATCCCGATGTAGAGCTAACTCTGGTGGATAGTGTCGGCAAGAAGTGCAAGTTTATGGAGGATTGCGTCATTAAACTTGGGCTAAAGAACGTGAAGGTGATAAACTCTCGAGCGGAGCAGCTCGTTGGCGTTAAGGCGGATCTGGTGACGGCTCGTGGCGTGGGAACCGTGAAAGAGGTTCTGAAATTTTCAGAGAATTTAGTCAAACCAAAGGGCGGCTGGCTGATGTACAAAGGCGAAAAGCTGGAGGCAGAGTTGGCAGAGGCAAAACATATAATAGAAGAGCGAGGATTAAAAAGTGAAATCATGCGAATCGAACAACCGTTTACGAGGTCTTATTTGCATCTTCATCGTTAGTATCTTTCTGGTCTCCTGCGTGGCATCGAAACAGGCACCTACGCAGTATTCGGAAGTTTTTGTACCAGAGTACTATATTCTTAAAAAGTCCAATAGTAGCGATTATAAACATCTAGAGAGGCTCTCTAGCTCTGCAAACCCTACAACTGCCGCTTCAGCTGGGCTAGTGTTGGGGTACTACTATCTAAAAGATGGAAAGCTTGATGAGGCATCGAGCCGTATTGTGCAAAACTATTCAGATCCAGCTCTCACCGAATATATGCGTAATATGGGGCTACTATGGCTCATGGAGCTTAGCCTGCAAACAGGTGATACAGATGGAGCGATGGCGATCGCCGAAGAGGTGCGCCTGAGTTCAGAGAGCGAGGCTGGCAACTCTGCCCTCGATATGTACTGCATTACGACACGAATCTATCCCCCAAGTGGTGCCGATAACTACTTCTGTGTAGAGGAGCGGCTTGCGAATCTGGCAGCTAGCCCTAGCGGAGAGGATGTCATTATCGCTACACAGGAGCCACCGCAAGAGATCTTTAAAGGTGTGCTTGATATATTGGTGCTAAGCCGTGCCGCTCCGCAAGATGCAAGTGGCGGCGTATATTACTACCTCAAACATAAGATGATAAACCATAAGATCCGTATGTCGAAGGAGTATGTCGAGGGGGATTGGGATTTTATAATCGATCTCGATAACGAACACCTCTCCGCTCGTGGTGGCAGAGGGTTATCGTTTAAACCTGATCTGATGGAGCCAGCTACTGCGCTTGAGGCGGCGGCACGCCTGCAATATTGCGGCAAGGTGCTTCTGGGGATCGGTACTGGTGCGGTGGAGGCGGCAGATGCCCTGCATGTCTCGCTTGTCGAGAAGGGGGTTGCCGTAGGCACCGTGCGCATAGATGATATAGTCGCCGCTCGTGAGCTAAGAACGTTCCTCGGCGAGTGGGAGAAGGAGCGATTTTGTGCCGTCGGGATCGGTTCGGAGGATGATATTAACAACTTTGTACCGACCGTTCGCCAATATATCCTTATGCCCGATAAACAGCGAGTGATCGTGATGGAATCGGTTGATACAGGCAAAAATTATGCAACTGGATACGCTGCCTACTATCAGGGTACGACGATCTTCCCTATAATAGAGCTAACATTTAGCGATACGATGAGAAACTTTGCCGCAGAGTATGAAAACTTCTCTGGTAGACCGATCACGTATGAAACGGTGTTGGGATACGATATGATGCACTATATCCACAGCCAAACAGAGGAGGGGCTTGAAGATATTGCGCCGTACCTCACAAATATCACCGCAATAGCGGATAATAAAACGACTCGTGCGCTAAAGGGCTTCTATATCGATAGCCAGAATAAGATCGAGCAGCTGATCCTTGATATACCAGTAGCAGAAGAGGAAGAAGAGGGGGAATGATTGAGCTTGCTCTGGTCGGTATCGGCGGCTTTATAGGTGCCTGCTGCCGATATCTCATCACGCTATTTTTTCTAAAGGTGATCCCTGCATTTCCGTTCGGTACGCTATGTGCAAATGTAGTAGCAGGCTTGCTGATTGGCTTGCTGGTGGGTATGAATCTAGATGTCAAGAGTCGACTATTCCTAGTCACAGGGCTTTTAGGTGGATTAAGCACCTTCTCGGCGTTTAGCCTAGAAACTGTTAATATGCTCAATGAGGCTCGTTACCTCGCTGCGGCGGCGAATATTCTGCTGAACGTTGGCGTTAGCTTGGCGTGCGTGTTTCTTGGAATGTGGATTGTGAAGGAGTTTATTAGGTGTTAGTAACGATAAATGATACAGCTTATGGCGGTAGCGGCGTTGGAAGGTTAGAGAGCGGTAAGGCGGTATTCGTGCCCTTTACCGTCACAGGCGACGTTGTGAAGATAGATCTTATAGAGGATAAGGGATCGTTTGCTATCGGGGAGCTTCGTGAGATCGTTACCCCATCAGAACATAGAGTCAAACCGCACTGCAAATATCACTCGATCTGCGGCGGCTGCCACTTTGGACATATCTCATACGATTACCAACTAGAAATTAAAAAAGATATTGTTAAAAATGCCTTCAGAAAATATCCACATAAGCTGCCAGAGCTGAACGTTGTAAATGATAACCCATTGGGATATCGGATTCGTGCGACGGTGCGTGCGCTTAATGGGCAGGTTGGATTTTTTAGAAATAACTCTAACGAATTTGTGCCTGTGGAGAGCTGCCCTGTAATTAAGCCAGAATTATACGCAAAGGTGTCGGCATTTGTGGCAAGAGAGCCTTCGGAGAAGCTTTACTCTATGCCAGTGATAGAGAACCCTGCTGGTGAGGCCATAATAATGGTTTCCCCTCCCCCGAGGGGGGAGGGTGTCCAAAGGACGGGAGAGGGGATTGCAGGTATTCATTGTGGCAAGGTCTATGGTGTCTCATACCTACCGTACCAGACAGCAGCTGGCGAGATCCCTGTGAGCTACGGCGGCTTCTTTCAGGCGAATCGATACCTGATAGATGAGTTTCAATCGTATGCGGCAGGGCTAGCAGGGGGAAGAGTCTTGGAGCTGTACGCTGGTAGTGGATTTTTTACGGCGGCTATGATGAAAAATGGCTGTGCTGTGAATGCGCTCGAGATGAATTCGACAGCGGTGGAGCTTGCAAAGAGGTACGGATACCCTGTGGCGGCTGGTGACGCCTCTGATATCTCGAAGATAAAAGATTTTTATAACACGATCTTTGTCGATCCACCTCGAGAGGGGGTGGCAAGGCGAACACTTGCAGATATTTTAACGTTGAACCCAGAGCGTGTCGTGTATGTGTCGTGCAACCCGATGACGCTCGCCCGAGATCTCTCCCGACTATCTGATAGATATAAGATTACCGAATGGACACTCTTCGATATGTTTCCACATACGTACCATGTGGAGACGGTGGTTTTACTACAAAAGGTGCGAATTATTTAGTAGCAAATAAATCATCATAGCTTATGTTGAGTACCGTTTTTAACGCATTCAACTCATCCAAAGAGAGATTCCTAATACCTACCTCTATTTTAGCTAGCGTTCCCCTAGAAATATCACACCCATGAAGCTGGATTTTTGCTGCCAATTCCTCCTGTGTAAGATTTTTTGATAATCTTGACACTCTTATGTTATTGCCTATAAACGCACTACGCTTTATACCTTGCTTCATACGATAATCATTTTGCTCCAAAATTAGAACACTTGCTGTTGATAATATATTTTTTTGATGCTAATCTTGCTCTACTTATGGAGCAGCAAGAAAAAAGATGTAGATATCTAGATCTACGTGGGGGTAAATAGTGTTCTTTAAATACATCGAAAGTACTTATACTGTGCTAATTAAGATTGTGTTGATTATTGCCATTGTTATAGGAGGAATTGTTGGTGCGGCTTTAGGAACAATGCTAGACAATACAATGCTTGGAGGCGGTGGATGGATTATTGGTGGAATGTTAGGCTCTTTACTTATTATTATAACCTCCAGTCCATTGTTGATATTGGTGAGAATTAGAGACCATGTACAAAGTATTGACTGTGAGCTGATGAGATATCTAGCGGATATTAGGGCGAGTGTTGTGTCTTTAAATAAGATTAAAATTGAACATGAATTGGGTTATTTGGTACACGTTAAGAGTAAATTAGATAGCATTGAACGGTTATCTGTCTTGTCAAAGAATACTGATTTTAGCGCTTAAATTTAAAGGAGATATTGTTTATGACACAATTTTATGAAATTGCAAAGAGGGCTGGTTATATTGTTATGGCGGAAAAGGTCAATTCGTTAAGTGGATTGATAGCGATTTGGCATAAAACAGCGATGGAGCTTAGTGGTAAAGAAAGTGTTGCTATAAAAGGGTGTCCTAAGGGGGCATTTTTAGGGCTATTATTGAAGGATGAGCGTATCGGTAAAAATGCGAAATATGCTTTAGATGCGCTCAAAATATTAAAACAAAACCCTTATGCGGATAAAAATTATCTATGGAATAATATTGCCCACACGGCTAAAAGTCAAAATGGACAGATGGATGTTTTGCTGGCTCTTTGGAATGATAAAGAACTTAGGGAATATTTTTTATTATGAACGACTAGAATGGGAAGATATTTATTCTTGATAAGAATAATTGCAGTTACCTTAATAACTACTTGACAAGCAAGCGGTTATTAAGGTATTGAGAAGGTGCGCAGTTTCGCAATAATCAGCTCGAGTGGCGGAATAGGTAGACGCAAGGGATTTAAAATCCCTCGCCAGCAATGGTGTGCCGGTTCGATTCCGGCCTCGAGCATCCTTGATAGACCAGCGTTTTAGCTGGTTTTTTCATTTTAAAATTTCATCAAAAATGTAAAGATCCTCAAAAATAACTATGCTGATTTTACGAGCTTTTTTGTAATCATCTTTTTGCCTATGATCTAAAAGATGTAACAGAATATGTAACATAATTTATAGCACAAAATTCTCGTAAATAGGCGTAAATAAAGCTTGACTCTGATCCATTACTAAATAAACGAGGTGGAAGATGAGTGTTGTAATTCGATGTGGCAAATGTCAAAAGTTCTATGCAGTCAAAAACAAACATTGTGCATGTGGTGATGAGAACAAGCCTCCACGCAGGTATTACGTGCGCTATGGCGGCAAAACGACCTACGCTGGCGATTCTTTTCAGATAGCCAAAGGTGGTTTCAACGTTGAAGTGCAACATAAGAATTGACATAAAAAAGGTAAGGTGCGATAGCATCATATAAGTATCCCGACCAGAGGAGAAATATATGAGAGACTATCAACACCTTACCCGAGAACAACGGTATCAGATCTCTGCGCTTTTTGAAAGTAAAATAAGTATGCGTAGCATTGCAAAGCAGCTTGGTTGCTCCGTCTCCACCATAAGCAGGGAGATAAAGCGCAATTCGCAGCATTATGTTTATAAGTGTATAAAACGAACGATAGTTGAATATCGCCCCCAAGTAGCTCATAAGAAGTATTTAACCCGTCGTCATTCAAATAGCATAATAAGTGCTGACGTTTGGGCAATGGTTGTTCATTATTTGCAAGAATATTACAGCCCCGACCAGATTAGTCATGTGCTGGAGATGAATCATGGTATGCAGGTAAGCCATGAAAGGATTTATAGGTACATTGCGGCTAACCCTGTGTATAAGAAATATCTACGCCACAAGCGGCGCAGAAAGTATCGAAGCAGAGGAAGTTCTAAAGTTCGCATAAAAGACAGGGTCATGATTGCCGAGCGACCAGCAGTAGTTTCAGAGCGTAGTCGTCTGGGTGACTGGGAGCTAGATACTGTGATGGGCTTGAAGTCCAATCAACAGTATTTCTTGGTGACATTGGTGGAGCGCAAGAGCCGATACAGCGAGATAGTTCTAAACTATGGAAAAGACGGTGAGACAGTTGCAAATTCAGTGATAAATGCACTGCATAGCCATGTAGTTCATACGGTTACAGCAGATAACGGCAGTGAGTTTGCCAAGCATAAGATGGTGAGCGAACAATTCTATTTCTGTGACCCCTGCTGTAGTTGGCAGAGAGGCACAAATGAGAATACGAATGGCTTGATACGACAGTTCTTTCCTAAAGGGACAGACTTTGAAAAGGTAACCGCAGAAGACGTTGCGCATGTGCAAGATTTGTTAAACAATAGACCAAGAAAATGTTTGGGATACAAAACACCTGCCCAGATTATGTTTCAGGACAGGTGTTGCACTTCGAGTTGAATGTAAGGAAGCGTAAGAGAAATAGGCGGTTTCTCGAGCAATGATGCGAGAGCATCATGTTTGCGGAGTAAATGAACCGCCAGTAAGAGAATGCTTCTAGATTCGGTTCTGATCGAGAGATCGCAAGCATTGCCAGAGCGACCTGACCCTTGTCCCGACAGATATATCTAACGTGGAACGTTCCGAACGGTTGAGCCGTGGTGGTTCAATGCGAGGAACAATTAGCGGAGTTGAGTACCTTTCAAGGTTCATTGCAAGGCAGTGATGAACCGTTGCACATTCGGGTGGTGCCGAAAATTACGTGCGAGGGAAAGATTCCACCTTCGAGACCTTTTTCTGGATAGCCCCTGCCGTCAATGTTGGCGGCAGAGGGTTTACAAAGCCCCTCAAGGGCGACAAGATATACACTTTCGAGGTGTTATATGAATCACGGTAAATATCTATGCACGAGCTGGCAGGCGTTTATCCAACAGATTGCACACAATATGGCTCGTGGTTATTATTACTATCATCATTACGAATTACCCGAAAAACGCCGTCATAAGCTGTTGCAGATAGACGAGTTTATGATAAACCGCTTTGAGACAGATAAATCGAAGGATCGCCGCTATCACCATCGGAAGGCGAATAAAGCCAATTACTTTTATATGCGGTATGAGCTAATGATAGCCATACTGCGAAGTGATGGCGAAGAGACGGATGAGAAACGGCTGGAGCAGAAGTTTAAGGACGTGAGAAAAGACCCAC